>JAIOSV010000084.1 GCA_021107435.1 Candidatus Sabulitectum sp.
CCGGTTATGACTGGGGAGAACACAGGGTTGCATTCTGGGAAAATGTCGGGGGAACCGGAACACAATGGCTGGAACACAGCCTTGATTCCGGTTACGACTGTCAGGATGTTCAGGCGACCGATATTGATAATGACGGTGTAATGGATGTTATTTCCAATAGTTCCAGTGGAGTGTACTGGATCTCATTCGAGGGTGATGATTCCGGATGTCTTACCTCAACCATAAGAGACATGTGGGGTTATCCTGAATGGCAGTCCATCGACTGGGTAGGCACTGAACCGGCTGGTACTGACATGTTTTTTACTGTAAAAAGCAGCAACGACCCTGATAACATGGGAACATGGTCTGACTACATCTACGAACCGGGCAGTCTTGCAGGCTTTATCGACAGTACACACAGGTATATTCAGTATGCTGTTCTCATGGAGACCGACAGTCTGCACGGCACTCCTGTGCTTGATGAAATAATATTTCAGTTTGATAATCTTGGTATTGATGAAGAGGAGCAGGGAGGTATAGTTCTGCAACCTGTAACCCCCAATCCTCAAAGGGGATGTCCATTCCTTTCCTTTGCAGTCTCTGAGGTGGGGTTTGCAGTGCTTTCGGTCTACGACCTTGCAGGCAGACAGGTGTATTCAGTTTCAGACACCTGGCCTGCCGGTGAACACACTGTGAATCTACCAGCTCTTTCTCCCGGTACATACATGGTTCGACTTGGTTCTAATGGATTCTCAGAAACTGGACGGTTTGTGCTGCTGGATTAAGATTCGCCAGCTGTATTATCAAGCACCATCTGAGCAAGAATGTATCCGAAAATACCTGGCATTGTGATAAGGCTGGGGAGGGCATTTCTTGTTCTGCCCCGGCTGTCCAGTATGGGCTCGCTGTTGTCGGGAGGAAGAGGTTTGATCCCCTGTTCCGTAGACCACACACAGGATATTCCTGTGATAACACCTCGTCTTTTAAGATACTTCCTGACCATTCTTGCAAGAGGACAACCATTTGTGTCGCTGATGTCTCCTGTTTCTATCTTCGAAGGGTCTCGTTTGCCGGCAGCGCCCATACTGCTGAACACTGTAATTCCGTTTTCAGCACAGTACTGCAGCAGTTGAGTTTTCGGATTAACACTGTCTACTGCATCCACAACCATGTGCGAGTCTCTCATGAAATCCGGGGCTTCCAGGGTGTCTTTGGTTATGAAAAGCTTCACCGGGATGCACTCAGTGTCAGGGCACAGAGAAGTCAGAGTACGGGACAGAGCTTCGGCTTTGGACTGATCAATCCATTGCTCTCCCACTATGGCATTTCTGTTAAGACTGGACTCTGTGATGTTGTCGAAATCCACCAGAACAAGGCTTCCCACTCCGGAACGGGCAAGTGCTGAAGCACAATGGCTGCCAACGCCTCCAAGACCGGCAATGAGAACTCTTGCATTCCTGATTTTCTCAAAACCATCTTCTCCGTAGAAATTCACTACTCTTTTGAATCTCTCCTTCAACTTGAGTCTCCAAATAATGCTATCGAGTTTTTCCATGCTGCCGCTTGTGTATCCTTCAGATCAGCTCCCCGGATTTGAGCCATCGCCTGTGCGATTTCTGCAACATGCCCGGGTTCCGACTTGCCGGAAGGAACTCCCGACAACCCGATTGAAGGAGAATCCGTCTCAAGAACAAAGCGGTCGCTGGGGACAAGTCGGGCACTTTCACAGGCTTTTTTAGCACCGGGCCTGGTAATTACTCCACCGAAGGAGATGTAAAGACCAGCTTCTATAAATCTGTCCATGAGATGAGGGTCCCGGGACCAGGCATGGATAACTCCACGGACCGGGTGTTTTTTAAGAAGCTCAAGCATCTCATCAAAAGCATTCCGGCAGTGAAGAATAACAGGCAGATCCATTGATGAAGCAAGTTCCAGCTGTTTCTGAAAAACAGTGTACTGTTTCTGCCTGGGAACTTCAGTCTTCCAGTCCAGACCGATCTCCCCAATCGCAGAGGCGTTTGTTTCTATCAGTTTTGTTCGGAGCTCTTCCAGCACCACTCCGTCATCAGCCCACCAGGGATGAATACCAAGCGCACAGCCTATCCCCGGAAGAAGGGCCAGTTCTGAGCAAGCATCCCAGTTGTCCATGGATACCGCCGGAACCAGCAGCCTTTCCACACCGACGGCAAAAGCTCTTTCCAGTACTCCACCTGTATCCCGGCTCAGAGGTTCCATGAACAGATGACAGTGTGTATCGAAGAGACCTTGCATAATCAAAAGGAAAGAGTTCTCTTCCTGAAGCCATATCCCATTACGTCATAGGCATCATGAAGAACAATGAATGCGTCCGGATCAATTTCCTTTACCAGCCTGTGAAGAACCATGACCTGCCTTCTGTGAACACAGACATAAATCACTTCCTGCGGTTTCCTTTCGTATCCACCCTCTGCTTTGAGGAAAGTAACTCCCCGGTTCAGTGTTTTGAAAATGGCATCTCGAACCTCATCCGGCTTGCTTGTAATGACCATACAGGCTTTTACATATGGCATGCCTTCGGCGGCCAGATCGGTCATCTTCGTGGTCAGGAAAAGGTTCAGATAAGCCCAGATGACCAGCCTGGGGTCTTCAAAGATAACTCCCACCAGAACAATGATCAGGCTTTCCACCATCCAGTAGCCGGTACTGATGCTGACACCTGTATACTTTTTAAGTATTGCCACCGGAATATCGGTTCCACCTGTGGAGCCTCTGAATTTAAAGATGAAACCGAGGCCCACACCCAGCAGGGTTGAACCGGCAACGGAGGCAAGAAGAATATCCATCTCCGAGGAACCGCTGAGAAACACTGCAAATCTCGGGATTTCTCCAGCGGCTGCAACATTGTGAATATGTTTTGCCCCGCCGGCAATCCAGTTAAGATGGGTTGGGTAAAATACCCAGCACATGAAGTTTGACATGAGCATGCCGGCAAAACTCCGCACCCCGAATTGCTTCCCCACAAAAATGTATCCGATGACAAAAAGAGGAATATTGAAGCCGAACATCCAGAGGCTTTCGGATATGCCGGTAAGGTGAGTAAGTATCTGGGCAAGACCTCCTACTCCACCGGGTGATATTCTGAATGGAAAAAGGAACCACGAGTATGCGACCCCGAAAAGAATAGACCCCGCTAATATTCCCAGATAATCTCTGGTTTGATAACCGGCCCTGAATTTCATTTCCCGTCCCTTCACCAGGCAGAGAATGTGAAGAAGCCCGGTACATAATCGGTACTGTTAACGCTGCCCCGTCGAGTACGTTTACGCTGACGTATAGACAACTTCCAGAGCTATTCCCATTCTATTGTTCCAGGGGGCTTTGAACTGATGTCGTAAACAATCCTGCTCACTCCGTTAACTCTGTTCACTATCCTGCTGGATACAGCAGCCATGTGCCGGGGATCCATCCTGTACCAGTCTGCTGTCATGGCGTCAGTACTTGTCACAGCACGGAGGGCAACAACCCTGTCGTAGGTTCTTTCGTCACCCATTACTCCCACAGTTCTGACAGGGAGAAGAACACTGAAAGCCTGCCAGATTTCATCATACAGATTCTCCTCACGGAGATAGTCTATGAAAACCCGGTCAACCTTCTGGAGCAGATCACGATCCTCTCTGGTTATAGAACCCAGTATTCTCACTGCAAGACCGGGACCAGGGAAGGGATGCCTTGAAACCATCCACTTTGAAAGACCCAGCTCCCTCCCAAGCTCTCTTACCTCATCCTTAAAAAGTTCTCTCAGTGGTTCAAGAAGACTTAGATTCATTCTTTCAGGAAGACCGCCCACATTGTGATGACTTTTAATGGTAGCGCTGGGACCTTTGAAGCTCACACTCTCAATAACATCAGGATAGAGCGTTCCCTGAGCAAGATGAGTTACTCCCGGAATAGAATTGGCAGCTTCTTCAAACAGCTCGATGAAAACCCTTCCAATTATTTTTCTCTTCTTCTCGGGATCAGATACCCCTGCAAGCTCATTCAGGAAACGATCCTCTCCGTCTACAGTTACAAGATCCATCCCGAAGTGCTCTCTGAAGGTTTTCTCAACCTCTTCCCTCTCGCCGGCACGAAGAAGTCCGTTGTCAACAAATATCGGCACAAATCTGTCTGGAACAGCACTGTGAAGCAGAGCAGCCACCACTGAAGAGTCAACCCCGCCGGAAAGCCCCAGTATGACTTTCCCGGTTTCACCGAGTTCCTCACTGATATACTGCTTAGCCTGCGCTGAGAAGTACTTCATGTTCCAGTTGGCTTTAAGATTGGCAATGCCAAACAGGAAATTCTCAAAAAGGTCAGAACCAAATACCGTATGATTCACTTCCGGATGGAATTGAACGCCAAATCTTTTAATCTCACTGTTCTCCATAGCCGCTATCGGGAGAAGATCAGTGGAAGCCACAATAGTATATCCCGCTGGAACTTCTGTAACTCTGTCGCCATGACTCATCCAGGCCTGCTGATCGGATTTAATTCCTTTAAAAAGACAGCTTTCTTCTGTTTTCAGAAGAGCCGGACCATATTCTCTGTGGTGTCCACCCTCGACTTTTCCGCCGGTGCGGTATGCAAGAAGCTGCATACCATAGCAGATACCGAGGAGAGGAAGTTCTGTACTGAACACCTCTTCCGGAGGCATAGGACTGCCGTTTCCGTAGACACTGTAAGGACTTCCAGCGAGGATTATGGCTCCGGGAGCAAGCTTTTCAACTGCGCTCCATGAGCAGTTCCCGGGAAGCAATTCGCAATACACACCAAGCTCTCTGATCCTGCGGGCAATCAGCTGGGTGTACTGACTGCCAAAATCGAGTATCGCCACGCCGCCTTTTATCATGTCTTTCTCCTTGAACGTATTGATCCGCTTACCGGTGGTGCCACCGGGTAATCACCCGTGAAACAGGCTGTACAATAGTCCTTCGGCGGGTGAGCTGTGACACAGTCGAGCATGCCCTCCACAGACAGGTATCCGAGACTGTCGAGGTTGAGGATTTCCTTTATCTCATCCACGGAGTACCTGTTCGCTATGAGACTTTTTTCCTCCGGAAAATCAATTCCAAAGTAACATGCATACCTGTGAGGTGGACAACTAATTCGCATGTGTACCTCAAGGGCACCTGCCTCACGAAGTGCGTTAATACGAGCTTTGCTTGTTGTACCGCGGACAATACTGTCCTCAACCACACAAACTCTCTTCCCTTTGATTGCCTCGGGAATAGGCTGGAGTTTTCGCATGACCATCGCAGCTCTTGTGGCCTGACCGGGATCAATGAATGTACGCCCCACATAGTGATTCCTCGTGAATCCCATATCAAGCGGCAGCCCCAGCTCCCTGGCAAACCCCATGGCAGCAAACATGCCGCTGTCAGGTACGGGCATCACCATATCACATTCTACAGGATACTCCCGGGCAAGCTGTCTGCCCATTTCAATCCTGACCTCGTATACGCTGTCTCCGAAAACATAACTGCCCGGTCGAGCGAAATACACATGTTCAAATATGCAGTGTGCATACCTTTCAACACTGTCAGAGAAAAGCCCCTGCTCCCGACCGGGAACAGTTGAAACAGGCTCACCGGATGCTTTACCCTCCTGAACCGGTAAGAAAAGCATTTCACCGGGGAAAACCTCCCTGACATATTCCGCGTCTGTAACGGGGAATGCCAGTGTCTCACTGGCTACTATCCATCCTCCTCCAGCTATCTTTCCAAGGCTGAGGGGTCTGAAGCCCATGGAGTCTCTTACCACATACATCCCCTCAGGAACCAGCAGGAGCAGACAGAAGGCACCCTCAAGTCTGGAAATTGCCAGTTGAAGACACTTCTCTATGTTGTAGTCGTTGTCTTCAAGCTCTCTGCTCATGAGATGCAGCACTATCTCGGTATCAGTATTCGTCTGAAAGATATGTCCCTTGCGCTGAAGATCTCTCTTGATCGCCCCGGCATTACTGATTGTGCCGTTGTGCGCAATAGCAACCGGAATGTCAGCCATTCTTACAAGGATAGGCTGCGCGTTGATCACTGAAGATCCGCCGAATGTACCGTACCTGACATGTCCGATTCCCGCGAGGGTGTCATCAGACATCATCTCCTCCGGGATGTCAGTCATCAGCTCAGAGACAAGACCATTTCTCTTGTGGAGTTTGATTTCTCCGTTACCGTCAAGAGTGGCAATTCCGGCCGCCTCCTGACCTCGATGCTGCTGGGCAAACAGCCCCTCAGCGACCAGAGCTGAAATTGATTCCTCTGCCCCGATAACACCGCAGAGACCGCAGTATTCTCCGATTTGTTTCATTTCTGCTTCCCTCGAAAAGCTGCGTTTATAAATGCGCTGAAAAGTGGGTGTGGTTCCAGAGGACTGCTTTTGAATTCAGGATGAAACTGAACCGCCACAAACCACCGATGATCCGGTCTTTCAACGACTTCCACAAGACTGCCGTCAGGTGAGAGACCTGTCAGCTTCAATCCTGACCTTTCAAGTTTCTCTCTGTACCGGTTGTTGAATTCAAAGCGGTGCCTGTGCCGCTCCGACACATCAATGGTTCCATAGGCTGCTGATGCCTTTGAGCCTTCCTCCAGTATACATGGATATGCTCCGAGCCTCATGGTTCCACCCTTGTTCACCACATTCTTCTGTTCATCCATGAGAGATATGACTGGATGTGGAGTAGCGGAATCAAATTCAAGACTGTTGGCTTCAGCGAGCCCTGCAAGGTTTCTTGCTGTATCAATCACAGCACACTGCATACCAAGACAAATTCCCAGAAATGGAATATTGTTTTCTCTGGCATATTTTACAGCCTCAATCTTGCCGTCAATTCCCCGGTGGCCAAATCCTCCCGGAACAAGAATACCGTCAATTCCATTAAGAAGCCTGCGGGGATCTTTGTTCTGTAAATCCTCTGCTTCAATACATTTCACCAGAAGATCAAGACGCTGATTAATCGCTCCGTGAGAAAGGGCTTCGAAGATACTTTTGTATGCATCGCGGAGGGCCATGTACTTGCCCACCACTGCAATCTTAACCTTGCCCTGGTCAGGATTAATGGCGCGAGCCAGCATGGCATTCCACCGGGAAAGGTCAAGCTGGTTCTCCGGTAGATTGAATTTCCTGAGTATCAGAGAGTCAAGCCCCTGTTTCGCGAGTTCTACCGGTACTTCATAAATGGAATTCTTGACATCCTTTTCCTCAATAACCGCATCTCTCGGGACACTGCAGAAAAGGGAAAGCTTCCTGAAATGTTCCTCCTTCATTGAAACCTCTGTACGACAGACTAGAACATCAGGAATGATACCTATCGACCTCATAATTCCAGCGGATTGCTGGGCCGGCTTGGTTTTCAGCTCACCGGAAGCACTCAAATACGGCAGAAGCGTCAGATGAACGAACACCGCTTTTTCAGGGCCCAGCTCTACTTTGAGCTGCCGGAGAGCTTCAAGGAACGGGCTGGACTCAATATCACCTGCTGTTCCTCCTATTTCAGTGATAACAATGTCTGCGTCTGTGTCCGCACAGGATAGAATAGCCTTTTTAATTTCATCGGTAACATGAGGAACAACCTGAACAGTTCCACCCAGATACCCCCCCTCACGCTCCCTTTTGATTACTGTAGAGTAGATACGTCCTGTGGTATAGTTGCTCTGCCTCGTACATGTAACTCCTGCAAAGCGCTCGTAATGCCCAAGATCAAGATCCGTCTCGGCCCCGTCATCGGTTACAAACACCTCACCATGCTGATATGGCGACATAGTTCCCGGATCAACATTCAGGTAGGGGTCAAGTTTCTGCAGGAATACCTTGTAGCCACGCTGTTTAAGAAGCATAGCCACAGAAGCAGCGGTAATTCCTTTTCCAAGAGAAGAGACCACTCCCCCGGTAATAAACAGATGTTTCACCGGTTTATCCATGACAATTCCTTCCGTACGTATTTTCAGAGAAAACCAAAGACGAAATATACGAAAAAACAGATGTCTGATTGAAATCGGATTAGATTTGTGCTATTTCCGGGATGGAAAGAAATTCTTTAGCAAGTTGAGGATCAAACTGAGTTGAGCTGTTAAGTCGGATCTCCTCCCGAGCCTTCTCGGGAGGAATTGCGGAACGATATGGTCGCTTGGTAATCATAGCGCTAAAAGCATCGCAGATAGCCAGGATTCTTCCTATCAGCGGAATACTCTCACCTTTCAGACCGTCTGGATAACCAGTGCCGTCATACCTCTCGTGGTGATGTTTCGCGCCGTCAATCACAGCAGCCAGAGATGGCAGCGAACCCAGTATCTCCGCTGCCTTTCCAGGATGGCTTTTCATTACATCATATTCGCCTGTGGTTAACAACTCCTTTTTCAGCAGAATGCTCTCTGGTACACCTATCTTGCCTATATCATGAAGCTTGCCGGCAATTCTGGCAGTCTGCACATTCTTATCATCCAGTCCAATTCTTCTGGAAAGGAGAACCGCAAAATAGGCAACCTGCTCTGAATGGTCCATTGTATATCCGTCCCTGGCTCCGATGGCTGCGGCAAATCCGTCAATGGCAGCCATAAACAACTGTTGATTAAGTTCAATTTCTTTGATGTAACTCTCAACCAGATTGCTGTAGGAATCAGATACAGCAAAAGAGGAAAGTACAGCCTCGATAAGCTGTTTCTTTTTAAATGGTTTGTGTATCACATGCTGAACACCCTGAGTAAGCGCAAAGCGCGCATCACTCGGTGAAATAAAACCTGAAACAAGAATAAATGGAGCAATTATCTTTTCTTCGCGGCACCATTGAAGAAGGTCAATCCCCGTTTCTCCTCCGGGCATGGCAATATCGCTGAGTATCACATCAACAGAGAATTGCCTCAGGCATTCTCTGGCATGTGAAGGCGATTCAGCAAAAATAACAAACACTCCCAGATCGGAGAGGTATGCTTGAATTACATCCCTTACGGTGTCTTCATCATCCACCACAAGAATCGTCTTGCCTTTGAGATTGGTTTTCTCTGTTCCATCAGCCATTGCTTTTCCCTCTTTCGCTAGCCCGAATCCAGAGTAAGTGTATTATTCTTCAGGAGGGATCTCTCCTTGAACGCCTTTAAATATAATGCCGACGACCACAAGCCGGAAGCAATTCACGACCATGACAATCTGAGCGGGAAGTCTGTGGTAGGCATTCTCAGAAGAACAAGGTAATAAAGAAAAGGATTCAGAAAACCGAGATAAAGCCCCTAGAGCATATCAGACCTGCTTACACGGGGTTCCACCAACCATCAGCGCAGTACCGAAAACCATTATGGAACTTGCTGATCTGTCTGATTTTCGAGAATCATGCTTGCGCTCCTCACTGATCTGCTGCAACATACAAAGATATCCGCACGCCAGCATTTTAGAACATCAAATGGAGACAGGAGAAAGCACCCTTAAACGCCGGAATTACTGTAAACCACCTATTTCGTTGATAAGCAAGAGGATATATCAATATGTAGGTTATTTCAGAGTGGCCCATACCACATGTAGTGGTTCTCCCATTGCCCGGTCGCATACTGTGTGTTATTATCGCATCCGTGAGGGGTTGTTTATCAATGAGCCTTTTTCAAGGAATGTTAGGGGTATTACTGTTTTATGGACTGGTTGGTTAGAAAGCGCGGCGGCAAGGTTGTTTCGTACAGGAAATCCAGAATAGAAAACGCTATTGACCGAGCTCTGAAGGCTTCAAGTACAAAAGGTTCCAGCAGGGAAATGGCAGATCAGGTGGAAGCCAGCCTTTACATGAGCTTCTTCAAAGTAGGATCAATACCTACAATTGAACAGATACAAAATTTTATCGAAGAAACCCTCATGCTCAGAAAACACACAGCAGCGGCAAGAAGTTTTATCCTGTACAGGGAAAAACGGAGTGAAGCCCGCGATGTTAAAGCCATATTCAAGGGAATGGATAACCTGGTTGCAGACTACATAAGTCGGCAGGACTGGCGGGTTAACGAGAACTCCAACATGAACTACAGCCTTCAGGGGCTGAACTTCTACCTGTCCAGCTCTATCACAGCCAGATACTGGCTCTCGAAGATCTATACACCTCAGATTAAAGAGTTTCAGGACAGCGGCGATATGCACATCCATGACCTGGGCATTCTTGGCCCTTACTGTGTTGGATGGGACTTGATGGAGCTGCTCCAGGGAGGCTTCCTGGGTGCCAGAGGAAAAATTGAGTCAAAACCTGCCGCACACCTCAGAACTGCTCTGGGGCAAATGGTCAACTTTTTCTATACTCTCCAGGGAGAAGCAGCGGGAGCCCAGGCATTCAGCAACTTTGATACCCTGCTGGCGCCGTTTATCAGATACGATAACCTCTCATACAAGCAGGTCACTCAATGTCTGCAGGAATTCCTGTTCAATATCAATGTTCCAACTCGTGTAGGCTTCCAGACCCCGTTCACAAATATTACAATGGATCTGCGAGTGCCTTCAACCCACGAAGATCTTCATGTGATTATAGGCGGGGAGGAAAAGGCTGAAACCTACGGTGATTTTCAAAATGAAATGAACATTCTCAACCGTGCATTCTGTGAATTGATGATGAAGGGTGACGCAAAAGGCAGGATATTTACCTTCCCTATCCCAACATACAACATAACTTCTGATTTCGACTGGGAAGATAACGAACTTCAACCCCTCTGGGAAATGACAGGAAAGTACGGTATTCCCTACTTCAGCAACTTTGTCAACTCCGACATGAGCCCGGAGGACTCTCGATCCATGTGCTGCAGACTCCGTCTGGATCACCGGGAACTGAAAGCCCGGGGAGGCGGCTTGTTTGGATCAAATCCTCTCACCGGTTCCATAGGCGTGGTTACTGTGAATATTCCAAGAATTACACTTGTCACCGGTGGCGACAAAAACGCTTTCTTTCAAAGGCTGGGGTCAGTAATGGAATCAGCCAGAGAATCTCTGGAACTGAAAAGAAAATTTGTCGAGGAACTCACGGAAAGAGGGCTTTACCCCTACACCCGTTATTACTTGAGACATGTCAAGGAAGAAGCTGGCACTTTCTGGGCAAACCATTTCAGTACAATCGGCCTCATTGGAATGAATGAGGGCGCACTGAACTTCATGGGCAAGGGAATAGCAACTCCTGAAGGCAAGAAATGGTCTCTGGAGGTTCTCGATTTCATGCGGGATAAACTCACAGAATTTCAGATTGAAACAGATCACCTGTACAATCTCGAAGCTTCTCCCGCTGAGGGAGCCAGTTACCGTCTGGCCAACAGAGACAGAAAAGAGTTCTCTGATGCCGCGCACCAGGGTCTTTCAAACCCATACTACACGAACTCAGTGCATCTTCCGGTAAATTCTCATCTGGACATCTACAGCCTTCTGAAACACCAGGACGAACTTCAGACCCGGTTCACAGGTGGTACAGTGGTTCATATTTTCATTGGAGAGGCGATCACAGACTGGCGAATGGTCAGAACACTCGCGAAAAAAATAGTTACAAACTTCAAACTTCCGTATTTCAGCTTTACTCCCACCTTCAGCATCTGTCCGGTACACGGTTACATACCGGGCGAGCACTTCCACTGCCCCTACCCGCACACAGATGAGGAAATCAGCCAATACGGAGAAATAACAGAAACAGCGACAACTCTTCCCAGAGAAAGCTACAGGGAAGTTGGCTTTACACCCGGTGAAGCCGAACCTTCGCTTTTTCTGAACATTGAAAAGGTGGATATCAAATGAACACAACGACAAAAACGGTCAAAGCAGTTAAAGCAGAGGTTTACTCCAGAGTAGTCGGTTACTACCGACCTGTCCAGGACTGGAACAGAGGTAAGCAGGAGGAATTTTCAGAGAGAGAGTATGTAGACTTGAAAGTAAATAAGGACTAGAAGTTGATTCGCTCTATTCAGGGCACAAGCCTTATCGAATACCCCGGCAGAATATCTTCAGTTCTTTTTACAGCAGGGTGTAATCTTGCTTGTCCATATTGCCATAATCCGGAGCTGGTCAATGTAGATCTTCTCGACGAAGAATTCTGTCTCAGCCATGATACAGTTATAGAAGAGCTGAATGAGAGGGCAGGTTTCATTGACGCTGTGGTACTTACAGGAGGTGAGCCTCTTTTGTACGATAGCAATATCAATCTTCTCCGTCGAATAAAGGAAGAAACTCCTCTGGCAATCAAGCTTGATACCAACGGAACATATCCCGAAAGGTTGAAAAATGCTCTTTCCTATGTTGACTTTGTTGCAATGGATCTGAAATCAAGCCCTGAAAAATACATTTTTGCCACCGGAGGCAGGGCAAGGTTCAACTCTGTTAGAAAAAGTGCTATGCTGTTGTTAAACCAGACCGAAACAGAATATGAATTCCGGTCAACAATGGTTCCCGGCATCATCAATGCTGAAGATGTACTGCTTCTCCTTGATGAATTCGCCCCGGCCAAGATAAAAAGGTATGCTCTTCAGATGTTTCGTTCAGAAAAAACCCTCTCACCGGAACTGAATGGCATGCCTTCATACCCGAGTGAATACATCGAAGCTCTCGCGGCAAAGATGGTTGACCGTGTTGAGGATATTCAACTACGGATATGAATCTCAATCTTTATCGATCCGGAAGAATCTGTACCTTTTAGAGAACTGACCATTCCCCTTAGGGTATTTTCCACCATTCTTGCAGGAAAACCTATCAGGGGGATTTTTTCGCCATTGCACTCAAGCGAAACTCCACCGGGCAGACAACCGGAACATACAGAGCACTTACCACCTGTCAGGCTGGAATGTATCTCCGCGACCATTGCTGCGGCAACTGCCATAACTTTTGCGGAAAATGTTCCCAGTTCAAGAGAAGAATGATGATCTCCGACAATTGACAGATTGTCAGTTCTTTCTGTTCGTATTCCGCTAAGGGGCGAAGTTCCTGCAATACCGGAACAGGCAATGATCTGCTTATCCGGAAAACCGGTAGACCATTCCTCAATCAGAAAGACCTTCGTTTCTGAATCGTCAACAGCTTCCACAAGAATATCGCAGTCTTTAAAAACTTCACAGGAATTTTCAGGAGTAAGATGCACGTTTTGTGTTTCAACATTAATCGAGCTGTTAATTCTGAGCAGGTTGTCAGCCAGAGCTTCAACTTTGGGCATACCCACCTGATCAGAAAAGAAATACTGTCTGTTCAAATTCTGGATCTCAACCCTGTCAAAGTCAGCAATAACAATAGATGCAGCTCCTGCCCGAACCAGCAGCATAGCCACATTTGAACCAATTCCCCCGGCGCCGGCAATACCTATTTTAATGCTGGAAAAAGTATCGGTGAGGC
The DNA here is from genome assembly GCA_021107435.1 of Candidatus Sabulitectum sp. Classification (GTDB taxonomy): domain Bacteria; phylum Fermentibacterota; class Fermentibacteria; order Fermentibacterales; family JCC-6; genus Sabulitectum. Next base: position 13,309 of record JAIOSV010000084.1, read on the forward strand.
CTGCCGGACAATCCCTGAAAATGTTCATCGCATCCTTCCGATCCAACTCGAATATGCCAGTAAGATTACTCCGATAATATACTGCCATAACGAAATACCAGGTCAAAAGGCATTAAGATCGTTATGGGCGCTGGTCATAACGCCAATTCCAAATGGTTGCAACCATTGCGTTTCGCCGGTTTTCTCCGTAGAATATGCCCGCTGATTTCATAAGTTTTATCTCTCTAAATAACTCAAACCTGGGAGGATATATACATGTCCTGCAACTACTCCACCCGGGAGCTCCTGGAGGCGCAGAATGTTGTGGCCACCTTTAAGTATGAGCCCAAACCGGCTGTAAAAGGATACACCGGTGAAGCGCTCAGGGTGGACCTTTCAAACTACTCTTTCAAGATCATCCCGATACCTGATGAAACCAAAATCAAATTCACCGGAGGAAAGGGGTTCGACCTCTGGCTCCTCTGGAATGAAGTCAACGGTGACACGAAATGGGACAGCCCGGAGAACGGCCTCTGCATTGCCTGCGGCCCTCTGGGCGGCACCCCGTCTTTTCCCGGTACAGGCAAATCCATTGTTACCACCATCTCCCCTACCACCGGCTCCGTGATTGACAGTAATGTGGGCGGTCATTACGGTCCTCTACTGAAATTCGCCGGCTTTGACGCCCTGATAATTGTTGGCAAGCAGGAAAACAGAGACCATGTGGTCTACATCGATGGAGATCTGGGAATAGTACAGATCGTTCGTAACGATAAACTGGACACAAACAGTCACATCGTTGCAAACCAGCTTGCCGATCTTTACTGTCACGATGAAGATGACAAAAGAAATATCTCAACTGTTTCCGCGGGGGTTGGCGCTGACCACTGCTGGATAGGCTGCTTGAACTTCTCATGGTGGGACTGGCGCCGTGAGCATATGCGCCTGAAGCAGGCAGGCCGCGGAGGAAGTGGAACTGTTTTCCGGGGCAAGGGCCTCAAAGGGCTTATTGCCAGAACTTCCAGATCCCGACCGGAGTGGCAGCACACTGAAGGGGGTAAATAGATGTCTCAGGATTGTGATTGCGGATGCAAAAGCCCCGTTGATGCAATAATCGACAGGTGGAACGCCGACCCCGATTTTGTTATCGAAATGTTCCAGGACATTCAGGATAGTTACAGATGTATTCCTGAGGATGCCCTGAACCGTGTGGCTGAGAGAACCGGAAAGCCAAGAGGAACACTCTTCCACATTATCACCTTCTACAAGGCGTTCAGCCTTGAGCAGAAGGGAGAGAAGGAAATACAGATATGTACAGGAACAGCCTGCTATGTAAAAGGTGCTCCTGATGTACTGGCTGCTTTTGAACGCGAGTTAAACATTAAAAGCGGTGAGACCACGCCTGACAAGAACTTCACTCTCTCAGAAGTACGCTGTGTAGGTGCCTGCGGTCTTGCACCTGTTGTGGTTGTCGGCAAAGATGTTATCGGTGGAGTAACTCCATCAATGGTTACCGGCATTATCAAGAAATACAGTAAGGAGGGCTGACATGAACATCAATGAACTGAAATCCATACAGCAGTCAGCCGGTAAAGAATACAATTCCTACAAGTCCGCCCTGATGGTCTGCGCCGGAACAGCCTGTGTAGCCAACAAGGCTCTGCCGCTGATTGACAGTCTCAAAGAAGAGTTGCTGAAGAGGGGCCTGGAAAATAAATACCTTGTAGTACCTACCGGATGTAATGGTTTCTGCGCACAGGGACCCATCATGGTTGTGCAGCCTGAAGGCGTCTTCTACCAGAAACTCACAGTTGAAGACCTTGGCGACATAATTGAAAAGCATCTTGAAGGCGGCAAGCCTGTAGAAAGACTTCTTTACAACCTTGACGGTGTTGCCATCCCAAAAATGGATGATATCCCCTTCTTCGGCAAGCAGAAGCTTCTTGCTCTGCGCCACCGGGGTATGCTTAATCCTGAATCCATTGATGATTACATCAGACTGGGTGGATACCAGGCCATCAACAAAACACTTACAGAAATGACACCGGCTGATACTGTTAAAACACTCATCCGAAGCGGTCTCCGCGGTCGTGGCGGCGGTGGATTCCCGGCGGGAATAAAATGGCGGAGCTGTGTTGAGGCTGCCCAAAATGCACAGAGAAAACCAGTTGTTGTCTGTAATGCTGATGAAGGAGATCCCGGTGCTTTCATGGACCGTTCCATAGTTGAAGCTGATCCTCACTCCGTTATTGAGGGCATGATGGCCGGAGCCTATGCCATAGGCGCAGAGCAGGGATTTATTTACATGCGCAAGGAGTATCCTCTTGCCATGCACCGGCTTGAAATTGCCATTGAACAGGCCCGTAAAAAAGGACTTCTCGGTAAAAATATCATGGGAACAGGATTTAATTTCGATATAGTGATACACAGAGGCGCCGGTGCTTTCGTATGCGGAGAATCCAGCGCCTTGATGGCCTCCATGTCAGGGCTTCCCGGTGAGCCCAGAGCCAAGTATGTACGCTCGGTTGAAAAGGGTTACAAAGACGGTCCCACCGTTCTGAATAATGTTGAGACCTGGGCCAATGTCTCCCTTATTATGGAAAAAGGCGCAGACTGGTTTGCCTCTATAGGCACAGGCGATGTATCTGAAAACCCCTGGGGCGGCTGCTCCGGAACAAAGGTTTTCAGTGTTGTCGGCGACATTGAGAACATCGGTCTTGTGGAAGTACCAATGGGCATCACCCTGCGAGAGATCATCTATGACATCGGAGGGGGAATTCCGGATGGAAAAGCATTCAAGGGTGTTCAGACAGGAGGTCCTTCCGGTGGTGTGATCCCGGCTGAAAAACTTGACCTTCCTGTTGACTTCGACAGCCTTACCGCAGAGGGCTCCATGATGGGCTCCGGCGGCATGGTTGTCATGGACGAAAATACCTGCATGGTTCAGATTGCGAAATATTTTGTAGACTTCCTGAAGGGCGAGAGCTGCGGCAAGTGTACACCCTGCCGCGAGGGTCTTGTTGCCCTGGGGCAGATACTTGGAAGAATCACAGAAGGTAAAGGCAGAGAAGGAGACATTGAGCTTCTTGAAAGCTACGGTTCCACAATGAATGACAGTTGTCTCTGCGCTCTGGGCAAAGATGCGCCCAACTCCGTGATCAGTACCATCAGATATTTCAGGGACGAGTATGAATCTCACATCAGAGATCACACCTGCCCGGCGGGCAAGTGCCACGCTCTGATCAAATACACAATTGACCCGGAAAACTGTACCGGCTGCACACTCTGTGCCATCAAATGCCCGGTGGACGCCATAACCGGATCACGCAAAGAAGTACATGTAATAAACGATGAGAAGTGCATCCGCTGCGGAGTCTGCCGCGATGTCTGCAACTTCAACGCCGTGGAGGTGAAATAATGGCTGACATGATCACCGTAACCATTGACGGCCGTGAAGTTCAGGTTACCGAAAACACAACAATTCTTGAGGCGGCTGCCAAACTGGATATCCATATTCCTACATTGTGTCACAGCGAACTTGTAGAACCCTACGGCGCCTGCCGTCTCTGCACTGTCGAAGTGAACGAAGGCAGGAAGTCAAAACTGGTCACCAGTTGCAACTATCCGATAAGAAAAGACTGTACAGTTGATACAAAAAACGAGAGAGTACTGAGCAACAGAAAAAACATTCTGGCCATGATGCTTGCCCGCTGGCCTGAAGTTAAGATAATTCAGGACATGGCGAAGCTCCACGGCGCAGAGCATCCGGGTTTTGATCATCCCAATGTAGACTTCAATCCAAATGCCTGTATTCTCTGCGGCCTCTGCTCAAGAATCTGCAGTCAGGGTATCTGGGAAAACATCATCAACTTTGCCAACCGCGGCGAGGACAGATCGGTGATGATGCCCTTCAACAAATTGCAAACCCACTGCTCAGCCTGCGGTGCCTGTGCGGAAATATGCCCAACGGGTGCCATCACCATGACAAAAGACCCCAATCGTCCCCACGATCAGGAGATGATTCGCAGAGCAGGTATGAGGGTTACAAAGGAAATGATCCTCATGGACACCGAGCAGTGCAACATGAGGGGAATAGGCACAGCACACCTCACCGAGATAATGGATGCATATGATCTGCTTCCGGTAAAGAACTATCAGTACGGTTCCCATCCTGACACGAAGTACATTGAGAGCAAAGTTTTTATCGACAAATACATCACTCAGGGTGTTCCTGACGGATGCTACCTTGGTTGCACCATGGCCTGCGCCAAAGCCGCTGAGGGCTTTGAACTGAAAACAGGCCCCTACAAGGGTGAAAAGGTTCTTGTTGACGGACCGGAATATGAGACAGTTGGCGGTTCATCCAACATGGGTGTATTCGACCCCCGTTTCCCTATCGAATACAATTTCTACTGCGACACCTACGGTCTGGATACCATAAGCTTCGCAACAGGCACAGCCTTTGTAATGGAGTGCTTTGAAGCAGGAATCCTTGACCTGGAAAAAACTGGCGGATTGGATCTGAGGTTCGGCAACTGGGAAGCTGCAATAGAGCTTCTTCACCAGATGGGCCGTGGGGAAGGCTTCGGTCTCATCGCCGGTAAAGGCATCCGATACATGAAGAAATATTTCATCGAAAACTTCGATGCCGATCCCGCCTTCGTACAGGACATCGGCATGGAGTCCAAGGGAATGGAATACTCCGAGTATGTCACCAAGGAATCCCTTGCTCAGCAGGGTGGCTACGGCATCGCACTGAAGGGTGCCCAGCACGATGAAGCCTGGCTGATATTCATGGACATGGTTAACAAGCAGATTCCGACCTTTGAAGACAAGGCCGAGGCACTGCACTACTTCCCCATGTGGAGAACATGGTTCGGTCTCTGCGGCCTCTGCAAACTTCCCTGGAATGATGTGGAGCCCGCAGACAATGCCGAAACTGATGAACCTGCTAAAGTTCCAGGCCATGTTCAGGGCTACTGTGAACTCTTCGAGGGAGTTACGGGAAGACCGCAGACCATGGACAGCCTGGTGGTTATGAGCGAGAGGGTGTACAACTTTCAGCGAGTATTCAACCTGAAGATGGGATTCGGCAGAAGAGCGCACGATGCTATTCCCTACCGTTCAGCCGGGCCGGTAACCAACCACGAATACGAGAGTCGTGCGGAAAGATACGACACCCAGCTCACAGAAGAAGTCGGACTGAACATCGCAAACATGTCAACAACCGAGAAGGTTGCCGCCATGCGTGTGTACCGCGAAGACAGATACGAAAAGCTTCTTGATGCGGTTTACAAACGCCGAGGCTGGACAAACAACGGTGTTCCCACCGTTGCCAAACTCAAAGAACTGGGAATGGACTTCCCGGATGTTATAGAACTGGTAAAGAAACACGGCGGCTGATAAAAACTCACCGATACAAAATCCCCCCGGCGTTGACCGGGGGGATTTTGTGTATTGCTAATCAGTCTTTTGTCTTCGAAACTCTGTTAACCGTTTAGGTTTCTGATCTTACGATACGGAATCCCAGAATACTGCGGCTGTCGTCCGGGCTGTAGTTACCGCGACTCGCAGGTTGACAGCTCCAGGAATAGGAGAGCCGGCTGCCGCCGCGATGAACACGCCATAAAGCCTCGGGCGATACCCGTGCACTGCCATCCGAGGGAGCGCCGTCATAACTGATATGATACCAGTCCTGGCACCACTCCCATACATTGCCGCTTATGTCGTATAAACCCCAGGCATTGGGTTGCTTTGTTCTCACCGGGGCAGTGCTAAAATTGGAGTTGGTATAATACCAGCAGTAACATCCCATTACACTCTCCAGGTCACTGTCTCCCCAGTAGAATTTTGTTGTTGTTCCTGCACGGCAGGCATACTCCCACTCAGACTCAGTGGGTAGACGATACGTGTAGTCAGGATCAAGATTATTCAGCTTCCCGATAAATTCCTGACAGTCATTCCAGGAGACATAGTAAACAGGATAATCAGCTCCTACTCCATAATCATGGGAAGGATTATAGCCCATAACCTCCTCCCACATCCCCTGCGTTACCTCTGTAGTCATAAACTGAAAGGAATTGACGTTGACTGCGTGAAATGGCCTCTCATCATTGTCCCGCCCTCCCTCTGAAGAAGGGGAACCCATCATAAAACTGCCTGATGGAATGTATGCGAATTCCATACCCTCCAGAGGACCCGAAGAAACTTGACCGGCTTCCGGGACAGATGTATCCACCTGACTTCTGAACATGAAAAACAGCACAGCAATCATCCAAATACGCGGTTGCAACAGAAACAGGGCTGTTATAGACATAAATACCTCCGGTATTGAGGATAGTGTAAAAAGCCGTAACAGTGACACCACATATTCAGTTGCCGTCAATCCTCTTTTTTCTTCGGAATTGTGAATTGATCATTCTGAAAGGCGTCACCGCCAAGCCATATATCTATCTTGATGCCACTGCCTATACTGGAGACATCGCAATGCTTCACCTGCCAGCCCAGCAGATTAAGACGGGAAGCTCCCAGCATATCGTGACCAGTCATGGAGCCGTAGTATCCTGCCAGTTCAGGTCTCTTCCGGCTGTTCAGCGCATGGTCAATTCTCTTGAGCTCATCCTCGGTGTGAGTGTTTTCATCAAGAACACAGAGATGAAGTCCGTTCTCCTCCTGGTGAAGGGAGATAACCAGCCGTCTGGGATCACTTTCCAGAAGGAAATTCGATATTTCACCGATCAGGTGAAGGATCAGATCTTTTCTTTTCATTCTCATTTACTCCAAAAAGTTGGTCACTTGAATTCAGAATTCCTGGAGCGATACCATGCAATAACCGAAACGATCAATGTGGCCGTCAGACCACCCGCAAAACCATTGTTGTAAAGATTCATACCGCCCTGCCATGCCCCGGTCTGGTGAACAAGAACCAGGTGGATGAATCCGGCGATAAGACCGGTAACAATTCCAAATGCCCCTGCCAGCGGTGCCAGAGTGGTACAGAAGATTACGGCAAGAAGCACGCCTGGAGCTGTAAGTGATTTGCCGAAAACAAGCGATGCCGCAATCACTCCAATAACCACCGGCCATGAATTTTTCAGGTGCGTTCCGAAGGCGCCAAAACCCATGATGGTAAGAAGTCCCCCTATTGTTGGACCGTTAAAATCTCCACCTATCAGGAGAATGTATAAAAAACCAATAAGCCCGATCAGGCCAGAGTTGATAAGGGCTCCACCCATAGATTCCAGGTCCATGAAGTCTGAAGGAAGACGGCCTGTGTGCTTCTGTATGGCAATCAAATCCTTCAGACTCTTCTTCCCTGCTGAAAACAGTCCCGTAAGAATCAGAATAACTGAGAGAACTGGAACCATAAATATCAGAACAGCAGAATCACTTGTATGCCACAGCATCAAACCCTCAAAAACATGTCCTCCGGCTCTGAAAAGAGCGGCGGCGAAAAGGGCGAAGAATCCGCACGAAAGACCCAGGTTATAGAGGTTGTATCCCTGGTGGAAATGAAGTACGGAAACCGCAATCGCCGGAAGCATGAAACCTGTTGCTATTCCGGCACCGGTTCCAGCAGCGACAGCAGATAATCCTGTAAGGCCCAGCTCAACTGTTACCATGCTGACCAGAGGTCCAAGAGCAGTTCCGAACAGGGCTATGATTATGTATTCCGAAAAACTCTTTCCAACCAGTTTCCCCGCAAGATAGACTCCCAGGATGATTGGGAGAATATTCACCGGTGTTTTGCCGAAAAGTGCGAAACCCATCATGGTAAAAATGGCGGCAAAGGCTGCTCCTGATAATTGAACCTTCGCCACCAGAATAAGGATCAGCCCTGTGGCACCCACCGCAGCAGCGTTTATGAGAGAAGCTCCTATGCCACTTTCATGCATGAAGTCACTGATAAGTCTTGCCGGTCGAAACTGAAGATCAAGAAATCCGGAAAAAGCCCTGCCCGCTCCGTCTGCCGCAATTCCGGTGATAATGAAGGAAAGCATTATGAACACCAGCAGGAGCAGCAGTGTTTTGTTCTGGTTGACTATAATCTTCTCCTTTACTGATTCCCGAACATCACTCCGGTGAGAAAGTGAGATTTCAGCCGTTTGGCATTTCACAAACAGGGGAGTAAATTTTAATTATAAGCCTCAGCAAACGATACTACCTGCAACTCCACCGGGTCAATTCCCTGATTATTGCAGCCCTCAAGATGAGTTAACCTCTACGATGTATTCACTGTATCAGCAGATGAGAGTAGTCTGTGCAAATCCCGTTTCTGATCCCACGAGAATGAATACCGGGTTATCGTCCGGGAGCTTTCGCGAAAAGAGTTGCTTCCATATCCTCGAGTCGCTCTGAAAGAAATGCCCTCGCATCGACAATGGCACTGTTATAAACAACTGGAGAAAGCTTCTCAAGAAAGAAATCCAGTATCATCTCAGCCCGGAACTCGGATACTTCCTGCTCAAACTGAGTATCAAAAAACTCAGCGATATCTCGTATCAATGCTTTTCTCTCTTCCAGAGATATCTCCACATCACCCGGTAATCGTCCAGTCAAACAGTCCTCCCCTCTTGAGAAGGTACAATCCAATCAAATATTGCTTTGAAAAATTCCTTCGACCGAACCTCCAGAGTTCAAGCATCTTTGACAAAAAGAGTAACCTCGTCTCTGGCTTAATCCATATCAAGATTCTCAACTGCCTGTGATAAAGTATTTCTGTTATTCTGCAAGTTCCAGAATATAGACCTGCTGGAAAAGATCGGGGTTGATTGAGTAAGCAATGATTCCCTGCTCATCTATTGTGAAGTCCCAGAAACCAAAGTTGTCGTCAGCAGTCAGTGCGCTGCCAGCTTCTGATAGTGAAGCAGTGAACAGCGTTTCTCCGCTGAAGTCATAAACATCAAAGACAGGTTCGAGCACTGTGCCCCTGCGAACCCATATCCTTTTTTCTCCATCCACTTCAATTTCACTGATGGTGTTTCTGTAAGGGTCGGCATTGTACTCCATCGCCACTCCGCTGGCACTCATGCTTTCGAGATACGCGATCACATAAATCTCTTCCTCACTGATCTCTTCAGGAGTCTTTTCCACTCTGTCAACATCCTGTCCTATTTCAAGGAACAACTCACCGTCTGCATGAAAACCCCGTACAAGGTATTCGTCGCTGGTCATCTGCGCGATAAATACATTGCCATCTCTGTCTGCCGTGAAAACATGCCCCATCACTGTGTTTCTCAGCAAAGCAGTCAGATCATTGGGATCAAACGGGAATTCATACTCCCAGTACTTTACAGTCGGCTCTTCGCCTTCCTCGTACCTTCCAATGAAGGTAGTAACTTGAAGGTTACCGTCCACGTCTGGAAGCACCTCAAGTCTGATGGCCACATAGGCATTGCTGTCAGCCCCGGCTGTATTCATTGGAGGATTGTTGTAAAAAGGAGTAGCAATCCCCAGCCATTCACCTTCAGTGGTAAATGCATGCATTCCACCACTCCAGGGGGTAATAATAAAGATTCTTCCATCTCCGGCAACTGTCATTGTCATGGGATTGAGAATCTCTCCCGGACCGCTGCCCTCATTGGATATCTGTCTCAGGAACTCGCCTTGAGGAGAGTAAACTCTCACACAGCAGGCAGAACGGTCAAGAACAAGAATATTGCCGTCAAGATCATGATCTATGGCCTGCACGGCTCCCAACACATAGTTGCTGTCTCCAAGCTCAATTCCGATGGTGCCGGTAATACTCAGTTCAACTGTCTGCTCGACAGAGTCTGTAATTTCACCAGGGGCGCGCCTCGCCTCTTCGAAACCGCATCCGACTGAGAGCAATAATGAAAGTACTACCGGAACACACAATTTTGGCATCATTTTTTCTCCATTCTTTTCCTGTACTAAAGCAGGACACCTGAAGCATAGTAACCGTTACAACTATAGTGCCATTATCAGAATTGTAAAGGACAAACGCAATTAATACATAGATATTTGTGTATTCTGGCAAATTCAATTATCATTCGCTGTCACTTGAAAAGGAGGAATGCCGATGCCACAGAATTGCATACAGGTCAGGAATCTCATAAAAACCTATGCAGACCTCACAGCAGTTAATCGAATCTCCTTTGATGTCCGCTCAGGAGAAATTCTGGGCATACTGGGACCGAATGGCTCTGGAAAGACGACAACACTCAAATCCATCCTTGGACTGATTGAATTCGATGAAGGTTCAATAGAGGTAAACGGCCTTCCTATTAAAAAACAGAGAAGTGAGATACTGAAAAATGTCGGCGCAGTTCTTGAAGGGGCTCGAAACATCTACTGGCATCTCACTCCTATGGAAAATCTCACTTACTTCGCTGGAATCAGGGGAATACCGAAGAAGAATATTTCGGAAAGAGCAAAGTATCTTCTTGAGAGCCTTGAACTCTCAGATGTAGCAAACAAGGAAATCAGACAGTTCTCCTCCGGAATGAAGCAGAAATGCGCCCTGGCCTGCGCATTTATACATAATCCTTCGATTCTTCTGCTGGATGAACCCACTCTGGGGCTGGATGTTGAGATCACCCGCACCATTATGGACTGGCTGGTTAATGTGGTTGAGAAAGAAGGAAAAACAATTCTCATCACATCCCACAACATGGACTTTGTTGAAACCATCTGCGAAAGAATACTCATTATCCGCAAGGGAGAAATAATCTCCCACGAAACTGTAAAATCTCTGAAGGAGAAATTTGCCAGAAAACACTTTATTCTTGACCTGAAGACAGAACCGCATCAAGCTTTTCTGGAAGCAATATCCTCTCTTGGTACTGTTTCTGCTCACGGCAGTTCCCTAAGGATTGAGCTGGAGACAGTGAATTATCTAATCCCGCTTATGAAAGCTGTTGGTGAAACTCAAACAGATATGCTGGACTTCCGCAGTGTAGAAAACGACCTGGAGGATATCTTTCTTGAGGTAATCAAGGAGAAAACAGAATGAAAACACTAAGTCTTTTCAGCGCCGAGGGACGGATGATGTACTGGAGTCTTCGCAGGTACATGTTCAACACAGTGGCAATGGTGGCTGTGCTGTTCCTGATATTCATGGGAATGTTCTGGGGTGTTAAAACAATCGGCGGGTCAGGTGTTACCGGTGAATCTCTGGACAGTATGCTTGTTGGCTACATCCTCTGGGTCAGCGCCATGCTTGCTCTGGGAAATACTGGAGGCGAGATACTCACTGAATCTCAGAGAGGAACACTTGAACAACTCTATCTTTCCCCGCTGGGCGCACACAGGATTTTCTTTTTCAGAGCACTGGTTAACATTCTTTTCAACTTTATCATCATGACAATAATGCTCTATCTTTCCATGGCGGCCACTGGCCGGTGGCTGAGTGTCAATCTGCTTTACCTCTATGGAATGGTTTTTCTCTCCACCCTTTCTCTTGTAGGAATAAGTTTCATGATGGGCGGACTGGGATTGATACACAAGAAAATCAGTTCTATAAATGGAATACTATCCTTCGGTCTGATCGGCCTGATGCTTCTTCCGACCTACCCCCTTACACCATACGCCTTCCTGCCCTTCATCGCCGGTGCTGCCGCTGTGCGGAATTCAATAGTACAAGGGGCCAGCTTCCCGATATGGTGGTATCTTTTCATCGCTGGAAACAGCATCTTCTACGTGGCTCTGGGGCTTGCTGTCTTCAAGAGAATGGAGACAAAGGCAAAACGGCTGAACAAGATGAATCAGTACTAGGCACAACTATGTTTTCTTAGTTATTGCACAAATCAAAAATGCTAATTATCTGAACATACTCTGCAGCTTATAGTTCCCCAGATACTACTCTCGTTAATTCGGGATTGCGTTCCATTTTTATCATGATATATTTGGAGCGTACTCCACAATTAACGAAGGATACACCATGGAAACCCGGTACTTGCAGAGCATCATCGAGAAAGACATTAAGAGCAAAATGGTTTTTCTTGCGGGTCCCCGACAGGTTGGCAAAACCACGCTGGCGCAGACAATTGCTACCTGTTACTCTAGACCGGTTTACCTCAACTGGGATAATCCGGAACACCGGCAGCAGATAACCAGCTTACGCTGGAGCCCCGACACTGACCTGCTTATTCTGGATGAAATACACAAAGATCCGAACTGGAAAAACCTGGCAAAAGGCATCTGGGACACAAGAAGCAAAGACATGCACATAATTGTTACTGGAAGCTCAAGGCTCAATATTTACCGCCGGGGCGGCGATTCTCTCTCCGGGAGATATCTTCTTCACAGACTGCATCCATTTTCGATGAGAGAACTTTTCCGGGGAAATGGCTATTCATTTCAACTGCACGAGAAAACAACTCCATCTCTACGCTTTGACATGGAATCAGAAGGGCTTGATCAGCTTTCAGAATTCGGTGGATTCCCGGAACCACTTCTCGCCTGTAACAAACGACAATGGAGACGGTGGAAGAAAAACAGATTTGAAACAGTAATTCGGGAAGACATCCGAGATACCGCTGGAGTAAATCTGATAACCCGCATGGAATTGATGGCCCGCATGATAAGTGAAAGAGTCTGCTCACCTCTCTCAATGAGTTCTTTTGCCGGAGATCTGGCAGTAAGCCCGAAAACTGTGAAAAGCTGGCTTGACATTTTCAGTGAGAACTATTTCATTTTCAAGGTTCCACCATATCATAAAAGTCTTCACAGAGCACTTAGAAAGGAATCAAAATACTATCTCTGGGACTGGTCTGTACTTAATGATCCAGGATCTCGATTCGAGAATCTTATTGCATCCCATCTCCTCAAATTCTGCAATTTCGTTTCAGACACATTTGGCTACTCGGCCAGACTCTTCTATCTGCGGGACACAGATAAAAGAGAAGTCGATTTCCTGATTGAATGGGAAAACAAACCCTGGCTCATTGTGGAATGCAAACTGAAACAGGGAGGAAAACTTCTACCGCTTCGGTACTTCGCTGACCGACTGGGGGTCATTGAACGCTTCATGGTAGTAAAAGAAAATGGAGTAGACTATGTTGAACACAACTCAAATGTACGCGTGATGTCAGCGAATAGATTCCTTAACGCGTTTGTATAACCCCCGGTAAACCCGGGGGTATCAACGATCTATTTCGGGATGGAACAGAGAATAACCAGCGGGGTGTTTCCGGTATTCACAAAACCGTGTTCTTCGCTGGGCAGTACAAGAACTACACTCCCGACACCGAGTTCACGGGCACCATCCGACTGCCTGACCTGGCCTGTTCCTGAAAGTACATACACTTCGTGCTCCCAGTCATGTGTATGGTAAGGCGTGTTGCCTCCGGGTTCAATGGTAAACTGTCTCATAATGAAATTGGGAGCGCCGTCAGCTTCTGAAATAAGAACTCTCTTGCTTACACCGTTTGCTCCGTCAGCTTTGATACCCTCCACCTTAACATCTGTGTACCGGCGAACAATCATTGAGAACCTCCTCTGAAGTTGCCGAATCTCCTATTCTGATATCACATCAACCTTGAATTCGGGAAGAGCCACTGCTATATGTTTCTTTACAGCACACTGCTCTGCTGAGCGTATAAGGGCATTGTGGTATTTTTGCGGGAACGCATCGGGAACATTTATTGTAATTTTAACCGTACCTGTCAATTTTGTATCCGGATCAACCTCAGACGACATGGAGAGGGATATGCCCTCGGTGGACAGATCGCGATGCTGGCAGAATGAGAGCACATATATTCCGGCACAGGTTCCCAGTGATACAAGGAACATGGCAAATGGCTCAGGCGCGGAAGCATCTCCCCCGTGCGCTGCGGACTGGTCTGTTTTTACGGTAAAATCATCAAAAAGAGCATCCACTCTTTTCCCGCCGGGAAATACAATTTTCATGTCCACTTTTTCACTGCTCCAGTTTCAAGAACTCTCTTCTTACATCATTTCCCGAACAAAAAGAAGAACAATAATAAGCGCGAAAACTCCCGCAGCACCCAATATGGACAGTGTTCTTTTCCTTTTCACCCCGGACTGGAATTCCTCCGGGAATTCTGCCAGGGGAATCTTTCCGCAGGCAGGACAGTTGTAGGATGCCGCGGAATTCGCTATCAGAAGTCCTATAAGTCCCGCATGCCTTCCAGCGTTGCTTGTGCTTGATTTTGCTACCTGCTGCTCATGGCATCTTGGACAGAGCTGTTCCATGTCTTTCTCCTCTGAGTTCAGTATCTGAATTTATCCGGGAAAATACAAGGGGGCAGCCGTTCAGACCACCCCCTGTTTCCGATGAGAAATTCTCAGATTACTATTGTTATTGTTGAAGTTCCCACAGAGGCTCCGGAAATGGTTTTCCCGAGCAGGAAATTCTCAATTATCTCTGTGACTTCATTGATCTCAACAGTGTCTTCGTTGATCCTGACACGGGTAATTACACCGGAGGTATCCACCGCAATCTCGATCTCAATCTCTCCGGGCCCGAGAATGTCGCTGTTTGCATTCAGCTCATTGATCAGGTCAATAATAACTGATCTGAATTCTGAGGGTCTTGCGCCCAGATAATCACTCACGCTGCCAAGAACGGCAAAATACACAGGATTATCATATGCGTATTCCGCCTCCCCGCAATCCATAATCTCTTCGCAGCAGAGAGTCTCCATCTGACCTCCAGCTCCCGCAAACCCCCTGCCGTTTCCGCTTGTCGGGGAAACAGCTGTTCTGAACATAGTCTGAGATACTCCGGGTTGACCGTAATGGCCGAAGATACCGTTGTAGCTTACACCCTCCGGCATGTTCACAGGAATACCAATCGTTTCAGGATTACTTCCATCAGTTCTCACATAGCTGTCAACTGCCACAAAGGCTGTTTGCTCGCAGAGTACACCGTAGTCAAGAGAGACTCCGATGATCTGTTCAATGAGACCGTCAGCAGGTTTTCCCCTGTAGCCGGAATCGAGTACAAGACGGTTGAGATGGTGGATCTTTCTTCTGGCCCACAACCTGTCCGCTGCAGGTGAACCGCCGCTTGAGACAAGTTTCACATTCATTGATCTCTCCCAGTGCCTGCCGTTGAGGGTTCCACTTATGGTGATTTCATCCCTGCCGGACTCATTGTAGC
>JAIOSV010000020.1 GCA_021107435.1 Candidatus Sabulitectum sp.
CAATTCACTTCCTTCACGGCAAATCCCACATACTGACCGTCGAAAAGATCCCAGATCAACTGAAATTCAGATACAAATTCATCCGGCGGTTCAGTCGTGGCAGGACTGTCAATACAACCGGATTGAAGAACCACCAGAAGAAACAGGGTAATCAGCAAGGCAGCCATTTTCCTTCTCATTTCAGTTCTCCTTGTATTCAGGATCGAAAACACTCATCGAATTACTGCAAACTTGCTGATAACATGATCATCTGAGGTCTGTACGCAGTAAACGTAGAGACCTGTGCAGATCAGTCTGCCGTCAGAATTTGTCAGATCCCAGTATTCCTCACCAACGTCACCGCCGTAACTTCTGTGCTCCAGTGTCTTCACATGGTCTCCACTGAGTGTGTATATCTGAATATCGCACATGGGGGGAAGATTCACAAAGGCAATTTTGTTCGCGTAAGGCAATTCCCACTCAGCAGATCCTCTGTACGGGTTGGGAACAACCCTCACATTCTCAGTCCAGTTCTCTTCTGCTGCCCAGCCGGGAACAACTGGAACAGGAGTACCGTCCATAGCCTTCTTGTAGTTGTTCTGCCTGCTCTCTACAGATGTCTCCGCATCAAAAACACACAGCGAGTAGAAGTACGGGAAACCGGATGTAACGGTGCTGTCTGTGAAATCGTAAGTTCCGCTTTCCATCTCCCCTATCAGTTCCCAGTCTGTGGCATTGAAGACCGATCTGTAAAGGTGATAACCTCCAAAGGGCTCATAGATCTCAGCCTCGTCACTCCAGGAACAATCCACAACTCCATTGCTTGTTTCGTAGAAAAAGGAGGGCACCGGGGGAATATCCGGAACTCCCCACCCCCCGTCACGGTAATAGGCATCAAGCATGTTGTCGGCCTGCCTTCTCAAACCCTCGAGACCGGCACCAATAACCCATCCGCCAACGATATGAAGGCTGTCACCATCAGCCAAGTCAACCGGTCCAAAAGACATAAGAAACTGGTAATCGTATGGCCGGTAACCCATTGCAAGAGGATTCCCGTGCACTATGGGAAACGGCCCGGGGTTACCGGGCAGGAAAGCGTTTGGAGCGCTGATATTTCCCATACATTCAGCAAGATAAGCGGGGCCGCTCTGTCTGCCGCTGAAGTCCTGATTCTCTCCCCATACATAATCGTAAGAGACTGCGTCAGAAGCTGGAAAACCTTCTGAATTCCACCATGAATGAGAGAGGGGAACAGGACATCCAAACACATCAACTGGTCTTTCAATGGCACCATCGGCCTTCTTTATCCATAGATCAAGCAAACGCCAGCCAAGAAATCCGTTGCAGGGCGGAGAGACAGTAGGTTCACCGGAATCATCAGTTGATGAAGCAGGATTATTCCCGTCCCACATGTAGCTCATGTTTCTTGGTACAACGGCATAAGTGGTATCGCCCACTGTGTGATGCCAGAATTCAGGTGGTCTGCCGTCCGCGAAAAGCTCAAGGCCTGTGTTTGGCTCTGTTGTATAAAGAGTATCACCGTCAGCGACCTTGAACAGCACAGTGAAATGATCTGAGACACCATCTGAATTTACATCAGCATCAACAATTCCATCTGACCCGGAATAGTTGTAGTGGTAGTAGATGTCGTCCTCGGGGTCGCTCCAGGATGCGTCGGGGTTACGCTGATAAACAAAGATATCAGCCTGACTTGCTTTTAGACCGGAGTCAAACTCATAATCAAAAGTAGCATCCGGGTCGTTGCACCAGATGGCATGACCATCGTAAAAAACCATATCGTCAACATAGTAGTGCTGAGAAGGATCTCCTGAAGCAATATCACAATCGCCAAATATTGTGAAGCAGAAAGCATCCAGAGGAACACCGGGGTTCCCGAAGTCACTTAAATGTGTCACGGTTATCTCATTTGCAGCGAACTGATCAAATCCGGGAGTACTCCAGCTTAAGGCACGCTGAAATGTTCTTACACCAATTGGTGAATCATTGCTTGTGGACCAGTCGTCTTCACCCCAGACGGTTTCCTCATGGGCAGTGGCTCCCGGTGTTGATTTAACCATGGGAAAACCCTCACTGGGCCGATACTCCATATAAGTGAATAACGGAAGTAAAGATGAGCTCACATAGGCATCAGGTACACCGCCTGAAGCCACCGGACCATAAGCAGATGCCCAGATCGATCCACACCATAGATAAGTGGAACCTTCACCGCCGGGCCACTCCATGGTGTTATTAAATCGAGATCCATACAGTCCCACATTTGAGAATATCGCCCAGAGATTGGAAAGATTATGCAGACTGCTTGCTACAAAAGGTCTTCCATCTGATTCACCCGGAAATGGAACAGGTTCCGTTCCATGGTATTTCGATTCAGCCAGGGAAGAAACAGCCACCAGAACAAGAACAGCAGGTAAAAGCATCTTAAAAATGGTATTCATCTTTTACCTTCCCATCTGAGCAAAAAGCTCGAGAAGGTCCAGCAGAAAGTTCTCAGATTGCGGGTCAAGACTCAACCCGTAACCGACCTGCTTACAGATGAACCACGAAATTATATACTTTTTATTAAGGAAGACATAGGAAGCAGCCGAAGCTGAAGCATCTACAATGTCCGTACCAAAAACACTTTCCCTAAGCGGACTGCCGTATCCGAATTTGAAATCAGGAGCGATCTGCAACAACCCCGCCGCAGAGGCCACCGCCTGGAGAAGATCACCTGTATCTCCTCTTATCTCCTGAAGCATGACTCTTGCGGCAAGGGCGTCAAGGGTGATCTGGCCCTCCTGATCGGGTACATTGAATGAAGCATAGTCGTAAATGATGTTCTGGTTTACCATTACCCATGTATAGTAGTCAGCCCCCTGTTCAATATCCAGTATGAGAAGCGGAACCGTAAGGTAGACAGAACCTGAAACTGTGCTGTCTCCGCTGTAGAAAGCTCCACTCTGAACGTTGAACAGATCAGCACAGGCAACGGCATTACTGTTGGAAGGGGAAAAACTGAACTGAAGATCAGTGCTTAACTGGTTTACAAACAGATAGTTATAAATTTGTTCTCCTACCCAGACCTCACCGGAATCCGTGGTCAGAGAAAGCCAGATATCCAGAGAATCCTGTGGCAGATCAGGGTCAATACACTGGAAAACAGTCCACATGGTGTCCTGGATCTGAGCTTCGTCCTGATACTGCACTACCAGGGAACTTCCACAATCCTTCTGAATGGCTGATTGAAAGAATGCATCTCCCTGACTCCAGTAGTCCTCAAGATAGAGACAGGCGACTCCCGCTCCCAGGAACCCCTCTGCCCGGGAAAGATCCACGGCTATTGCCTGCTGGAAATAATCATATGCGTTCAGGTGTTCCCCCTGTGAAACGGCCTGCCAGCCCAGTTCAAGAAAACCGTCATAACCCTCCGGGTCCGGAAGGTCAGATGGATTCCGCATGCAGGCAACACCGAAGAGAATAAGGAAGATCAGAGAAGAGAAGAGGATTGTATTTCTCATCATATTCCTCCTCCCGCTCCAACTCGAACAAGCTTCAGAGTTTCAGAATACCCCGATGTCTCCAGCCTGGCGAAATAAACTCCGGAAGGAACAGAGCTGCCGGAGTTATCTCTGCCGTTCCAGGAAACCGTATGCAGACCTCCCGGCAACTCATAATCAACAACGATTTTCAGAAGCCTTCCGGTGATGTCATAAACACTAAGAGTTACCGCTGAAACCTCCGGCAGCGAAAACCTGAAAGAAACCTGAGACAAAAAGGGATTGGGAAAACTGCCCTGCAAAACAGGAACAGACAGAACACCTGGGGAAAACAATCCCGGACTCAGCCCCAGAACATGAATTCCTTCATGGATCACAGACGCGTACATCCTTCCTTCAAGGAAATAGCTGTCCAGCTCCTGCCACTGCTCTCCGTCAAACCTGAATATCGCTCCCTCGCATGATCCAGCGGGAAAAGAAAGCACCCCCACACCTGGATACACCGCCACAGGCCCTTCAATGATACCGGTAAGAATTGCTCCGGTAGAATTAAGTGGAACATCACTGCCAGCAGAGATACTCAGTGCATTTGCTTCGATCAGACTTGCCTGTGTTTGAGAAGAGAGAATACCTCCGGCAATTTCCAGTTCAGCGGTCTGAATGTCAAGAACAAGTTTTTCTGCTCCACCATAGCCAACCGCAAACTGAAGTGAATCGCTGTAATTTAATCCAAGACTGTCGTATCCACTGCACACAAGCCGGAAGTTCCCGGCGGACCAGGAGTATGCCCGTCCAGTCCACAAAGAACCGGTCAACGGGTCCATCTCAAGAATAGCGGTACTGTCCGGTGAGCCATCCGGTGTCAGGCTGGAGATCTCAAGCTTCGGGCCAACCCAGTCATAACCGCAGGGAATCTGAGTATCATCACGAAACAAAGAAGTGTAAACCTGAAGAAAATGCTGGTTCATCTGGTTCTGGTGCGCTGAAAGGAAAAGACTCTTCGATGCAGTGTCCTGGCTGAGAGTGTACCGTATCATAGCGGTACCTCCAGGATTGTTGTTGGTGAGAACCAGGCAGGTTCTGTCGCCGTCAAGTTCAAATGTTCCGTTGAACAGGTCGTCGAATTCCAGAGAATCAACAGACTGCAGTGTAGAGTCGTCTGCAAATACGATCCGATGAACGATCCAGCGACCGTTTATGTTAGCCCCGGAGCCGTTGTTCTGATTGTACATCCCGTCAAAATAGACTGTGGTGTTACCGCCTGCAGCATAGTCACCCTCAAAGTTTGCATACTGGGCAGCGAAAGTCTGAGCGCTGATACCGTATGTATGGGGTGCTATCCAGGTTGGGATTGGATAAGTGTCAAATTCCCCGAGAAATGAAGCAGGATCATCTATCATTGTGAAGATGAGCCCTGTGCCGTCGAGAAAATCATACCGGTAGATTCCTCCTGCAAAAGAGCCTGATACATGAGCCACAATGTTTGTGATGAGCCAGTCTTCATACAGAGGATAGACGCTGGTTTCCACAGATATGCTGTCAGGAATGGCTGGATCAATGGCTGAAGCAATGCTCAGCATTCCCGCTCCTGAAGACTGTACTATCTCAGAAAGTACACTGGATCCGACTCTCTGCTCCAGGTACTTGAACCAGAGAAACTCTCCCCCCTGATTTGCTCCAAAGTCTTTACTTGTCTGGCCGGAGCACCAGGATGTAAGTTCAATTCCTCCACCCATGGCAAAGGCATCAAGGAAACCTTCGATCCCAAGATTGCCGTTGAGTGTGGAAGTCAGACCATAACAGGAGAACTGAGCAACCAGCCCCAGTCCACGGACCACCCACTTTTCCTCCACCGGGTTGTTTGCTATCCTTAGAAACTGCCCCAGCCCGGTTGGAACAGACCATGTATGGATCGAACCGCGAACTTCTTCCCAGGCAGTTCCCGGCATGTTCTTGTAGGCACCGAGATTTACATAAAAAGCATTATGGTTGTTACCGGTATTACTATCCCCGTCAAAATCTTGAGGCCATGTGCAGACCCAGTTCCCCAGCCGAATGATACCCGAGTTTGGGATCGGGTGATAATCCGGCACATCTGCCAGCACTATCCATAACCTGTCATCATCATTAACTGTTTGCGGCACCGGGCCGAACAAAGACGTAGTCGTGCCGAATACATTCACCCCCGCACCTTCAAACTGCGCGGCAATGCTGTCTACTTCAGTCTGTGTTACCAGGCTGTCCCAGATTATTTGAAACTCGTCATCAGGATTGGGAAGATCAAAGAATGTGGTGTCCTGTACAAGAAAGTAAGCATGCTCGGTAACAGCTCTGCATGTAAACTGGCGGATTTGCGGTTCATCAGGAAAATAGGAAATATCGGGTACAAGAAGATCAACAGTCTCACCCACATCCATGGCAAAAGCAGACCCTGTGCTAAAGGCAAGTAGAAAAACCACAGTAAGACCGGAAACAAGAATATGCTTCGCAGGGTCCATGACAAGTCCATCCTTCCTGCTGGTAGCTCAACAGGAACAATATTGTTAACTGTGCTGTGCCGTCAACCAACCATTTTGATACTTGTTTCACTTGCTTTAGCATGTTTGCATAACAATATTCTCGTTTAGGAATTTGAAAACTAAATTATTTCAGGAGAGGAGTGATGCAGATAATGCTTTCACGCAGACCGAATGATTCTGAATTTCAAAGAGTTCTCTGCTTCAGAATCCTCCTGCTTTTCCTGTTCTCTTCACCGGCCTTCGCATCAAGTACCGGAGCCATCACCGGCATCGTGACCAACTCAGACGGTGATCACATAGTTGGTGCCACTGTGATGGTTGCCGGCACGCAGTTCGGGGCGATGACTAACGCCAGTGGAGAGTATTACATTCCCCGCCTTGCTCCGGGTGACTACTCAATAACTGCCAGTATGATTGGTATGGGAGCGGTGACAATGGAAGGAATTGCTGTTGTTTCCGACCAGACCACAAGAATCAATCTTGTGATGCAGGAGGCTGCTGCAGGTGAAACGGTGATCACAGTGACCGGTCAGCGGAATCTGGTTCTGGAAAGTGTTCCTTCCACCATCCATGTTGTTGATCGCAGCGAGATCGAAACCATGCCTGTATCAAGCATCATCGATGTTCTTCAGAGACAGGCTGGTGTAAGTACCCAGGGAGGAGAGATACACATAAGAGGCGGGCGTTCAGGCGAGGTTGCCTTTCTTCTGGAAGGCGCTTCTGTACGCTCACCTGTAACAAACGCCTATGCAGCAAATGTACCCCTTTCTGCCATAGCGGAAGCAACCACTGTCACCGGCGGGTTCGGAGCGGAATACGGTAATGCCCTGTCTGGAATAGTGAAGATGGTTGTAAGAGAAGGTGGATCCTCGTATGACGGAGACATCAGATTTGGAGCCGGAGCTCTAACCGCATTCGGTTATGAGACTGAAGAACGGAACTACTCTGCACCATCTGAAAATGACAACTACAGAAGTGACTGCCTCGCCGGTGAGCTTTCATTCGGTGGACCCGAACCACTGACTTCCTGCCTTCTTCCAGCACTGGGGATCAACATTCCAGGTGAGATGAAGATCTTCAGTGCTTTTGAATGGGGACGCAGCGGGTTTGATCTTGAAGACAGCAGAGGAAACTGGGAGAACAACTGGCAGAACAATCTTTCAGGCTGTCTGAACCTCACTTACCGTCCGGATCCTCTTACAACGATCAGTTGCCTGGGAAGGTATTCCTACAAACAGAGCGGATGGGACGAGTGGGCATGGTCCAACTATGACCGGCCTGCCTACATAGATGGTGAGCCATATCTTGGCGGTGACTTTGATTACGCGCTGCCAATCAGGTTTGATGAGACATGGGGAATAACCTCAAGGATATCAAGGCTGGTGGGTGAGAAGTCTCTTCTTGAAGTCACTTTCGATAGAAGCGAGTTCTGCCAGTGGCACAGGATCAGAGATGAAGGCGGCGGCTATGTTGGTGAAGGTCTTTCTCCTGCTGCATGGTTCGGTGAGTTCTTCCCCCAGAGCGTGGCGGATTCCCTGGGCTTCTACCATGCTGGAACGCATCCTTCCGTATGGCTTGATTCAAGAAGCAGTGTTGTAACAGGCAAGGTTGGAATTACCAGTCAATTGAACAGAATGTTGAAGATCAACACCGGTATTGAAGGCAGCTACTACGATATTTACGATTTCAGCGTAGACTCCAAAGGCCCGGAACAGACCTGGGTAACAATATGGAAAGCATACCCCAGTTCCGGTGCGGCATACCTGCAGACTTCCATGAACTTCTCCGGAGCAATGGTTCTGAACGGAGGCCTGAGAGCGGATTTGTTCAACCCCAATACAAAAATGATAACCCCGGGAGAAAGCGGCTCAACCGATATTCCGGTAAAATTCCAGTTGAGTCCCAGATTCGGTATCACGCATCCCATATCTGAAAGGGATGTATTTTTTGCCACCTACGGACGTTACTTTCAGATGCCCAACCTCAATCAGATGTTCTCCGGTTCCAGTTACAACCTCTCCGGTAACTTCTCCATTGTGGGGAATCCCGATCTTGATGCAATAAGAACCATCTCTTACGAAGTGGGAGTGAGACACAGGATAGAGGATCTTTCCACCCTCTCTTTTTCCGCTTTCTCAAAGCTGATCAGCGGACTTGTTCAAACTACTCCCGGCTCAACAGAAGGCCTCGATCAGTTCTTCATGTACGAAAATGACAACAGCTACGCGACAGTTCAGGGGGCTGAACTCACTATTCTCCGCCTGCCGGGATACTTCTGGTCAGGCAGCGTCAGTTATACGTACTCCGTGGCCGAGGGCAGGTACTCCTCTGCAACTGAACAGTATCAGTACTCAAGTGAAGGGTATGCGGTGATCCCCACTGATGACAACTACCTTGACTGGGATCAGCGTCACACCGCCAACGCTCACCTGAACCTGAGTACAAACCGTGAAGAGGGACCCGTCTGGGCGGGCATCCACCCGTTCGAAGACTCTGCTATCAGTTTAAGCTGGTCATGGGGAAGCGGATATCCATTCACCCTGACTTCAGATGAAATGCTTCCAGCTATTAACAAAATGCGGTATCCATGGACCATGCAGACCGATTTGAGCGGAACCCGCAAATTCTGGATCGGAACCGCCGAGCTTGAAGCAAAGGTCACCGTCTTCAACCTTTTCGACCGGTCAAACATTGTCAGGATCTTTGACCCTGCCTTATACACCAGTACATGCAACCCCGGAGGGATCAGATCAAACCCGGCGGCATATTCTCCAGCCAGGCATATCTTCTTCGGCCTGGGTATAAGCTGGTAGGGAGGAAATGATGAAACACACAAAATTCATGATACCGATACTTTTTTCCGCATTGATCCTCTTTTCAGCAGCATGTTACAGCCCTGTTGAGTATGATATTGTTGATCAGAGCCGCGTGATTAAACTTCGGGTCTCAGATAACACAATAGTTGGAACATTCAGCGATGTAACCGATGGCAGATCCCTCTGCTCCACGGGAAACAACGAATTCCTTGTGGCTTCCGGCACCGGTACTCTTTACCGCTTTGACTCTCAGGCGATGGAACTGGATACCTCTTTTGTGATCGGGTTCGGCAGCGGATCAGGATACGGAAATATGATCACTCCGAAACCGGGCTCCATCTACATTGTGGGGGCTGCAGGAAAGATCATTGAGGTCAGTCTTCAGACGAATTCGGTTATTGATGAATTTGAAGCAGGACCAATGCCCAATGCTCTGTGCGCTTCACCAACCAGTCAGAAGTTCTACGTATCAGACGGCAGCGACAGGCAGATCAGAGAGATCGACCCGGTAAACAATACAGTTCTGCGCACATCCAGCCCGTTGAACAGTGTCCCTGTTTCCATCACCATAGAGTCTTTCCTGAATGATTATCTTCTTGCAGCCAGCTCCAGCGAGGAAGGCTCCGTGGAAAGAGTAACTCTCAGCACCTTTTATGTAAATCCCATATCTCTGGGCAGTTCCAGTTCAGATATCACAGCAGCTCCTGCAGAGTCTATCTGGGCAGTTGTTCATCCTGAGTGGTTTGCGGAAAACGGCAGCGTTTCCATCTGCAGCAATTATTCAGCCCCTGAGATATTTTCCGTACCGGTGGCAGGTCACCCCACAAACATCTGCAGTATACCCGGATCAACGTTGTTCTATGTACTGAGCTATCTTGGAGATGGAACCAGCAGAATAACTGCCATTAACTACTTCACAAAAGAAATCATTGCCGAGATAGACATCCCCGGCTTCCCCTGGGACATCACTTCTCATGCCAACGGAGAGTACATCCTCACCCTGACGTCAGATATCTGAACTAGGCATAGAGTATATACCCTGTTATTCTACACCATCATTGTAGAATGATCCTTGACATTCTACATTGCAAATGCTTAAATTCCAAGCTGAGGTGATAACTATGCAGAGAACAATTGAAAAGCAGCTGCTTGCGTGGAAAAAGTCAAAACGGCGCAAACCGCTTATTTTGCGCGGCGCACGACAGGTCGGCAAGACCTGGCTTGTTGAACATATTCTTGCACAAGAGTTCGAGAATTGCGTTAAGATCGATTTTGAGAAAAAGAAAAATCTCCATACTTACTTTGAGGATGACCTGGATCCTGCAAAAATCGTGAGTTATCTGGAACTTTCAACGGAAAAAATTATTCCGGGGAAAACTCTTCTCTTCTTCGACGAAATACAGGCCTGTCCAAGAGCGATCATGGCACTGAAATACTTCTACGAAGATATGCCCGGGCTCCATGTTATTGCTGCCGGGTCTCTGCTGGAATTCGCCTTTGGAAATATCTCAATTCCAGTTGGCAGAGTTCAGTACATGCAGGTTAACCCGATGTCGTTCTTTGAGTATCTTGTTGCAGTTAGCAGTGAAATGCTGGCCGCTACGTCTCTCAAACATCCAAGCACTGTAGATGATACTGTTCAGAATGTGCTTTTAGGTGAACTGCGTAACTACTTATTTATTGGAGGAATGCCTGAGTGTGTCAAAACCTGGCGAGATTCAACATCAATGATTGAAACTTTTGAAGTTCAATCAGAAATACTAGAGTCATACAGAGATGATTTTTCCAAGTACAGGCCACAAGTTGACTCAACATGTCTTGACACAGTTTTCCTGAACTGTGCAAAAAGAGTAGGGGATCAACTCATATACACAAAACTCGATCACGGTCATACCGGCCAGACAAACCGCAAAGCATTTGATTTGCTTGCAAAAGCAGGAGTTTTGACAAAAATTCCTTCCTGTATCCCATCAGGACTCCCCCTTGGAGCAACTGCCAACCAAAAAAAATTCAAGGCTTCATTATTGGATATCGGCCTGATGCAGAGACTTTGCCGTACTCCTGTTGACCTTGAGCTACAGCAAAAGGATTTACTGTCAATTTTCAAAGGCAGACTTGCTGAACAATTTGTGGCTCAGGAACTGCTTGTTCACAATGGCCATGATCTTTTCTACTGGGCACGAGAGGCCAGAGGCAGCAGTGCCGAAATTGATTACCTGCTCGTATGCAATGGTAGCATTTATCCAATTGAAGTTAAGTCTGGAGCAAGTGGAAGCTTGAAAAGCATGCATATGCTACTGCGAAAATACGGGAACTGCCCTGCTGGTCTAGTCTTGTATGATGGCAACTACAAAAATCTTCCGGAACAGAAACTGGAGTTTTTGCCATTGTACAGCGTCGGTGGGTTGTGCAGACAGTGAATTGATTTCCAGATTATTTCATTTTCAGTGTTCCAGTGAGGAAACTTTCCGTATAACTCAGTAACGCAATACAGGCAGTTTTTACTTCATCTGTTGCCGCTGCTTCTCCGAATGGATATCGCCTGCCTTCCGCATTCTTGAATACTTCTCTGAAAGCTTTCAATTCAGGTTGTTCAGCGCACCAACTGCATGCTTCAGTTTTCGATGCGATTCTCGAATTTACATGATAGAAGATTGTTCTGGAACACCAGTGAATTATCGTCATCCACATCCCAGTTCCGGCATTTTTCACAGTCCTGGCAGGGTGAATGAAAGCTTTGATGTCTGTGATCTGTTCCCTCATTATTTCAGAATTATCCGGATTGTAGATTTGCAGGTTTTTCCCGAGGAGGCTGATTCCATGCTGATTGATCAGTCGAAGATCCATTAAGCTGTTCTGAAAAGTGATAATCGTCCGCCAGCCTTTTCTGCCGGTTCCTATGTAACATCCAGTGAACGGTAATGACAGTTCATGCAGAAATCGCTTCGGGTAAAAGGTTCCTTCAAGCTGATGAAGTAACAGCTTTCTACTGGAACGATACTGGTCAACCAATTTAAACAAGCTGGAATTCGTTGCGTCATCAAGGTTATCGTTGCTAACGGCAATGTAATCGAGATCGCCAAAGCCGGGTCGAAAGTCACCAAGTACATAAGAGCCATGAATGATTATCTCGAAGAGATTTTCTCCAAGTATCTCTGTTAAATCCTTTTTGAACTGGTCAAATGTCTGCAGAGCTACTTCCATTTTTCGACTCATTTCGGAATTAATGATTCCACAGTTTCGACTAAACTACAAGCAGCATCAATGGTTGTGCAAGGAGTTATGCAGTAAAATGGCAAAACTGGAGATACAAGGAAAAACTGAGGTGGTCGTAAACTGCGATCAACTCTGCAATTGTCAACCTTCTTGTCGACATGGTTGACATTTTTTATTTTTTCTTTCATTTTTCCGTCTTGCTGAAACTTTCATTGGGGAGGTATGAATGCCATCTTCGGCGGCAGTTGTTAGAATTCTGCGGAACTCAAACGGTTTTGTCTCCGGTGAGGAGATAGCAGAATCGCTCGGAGTCAGCAGAGCCGCTGTCTGGAAACACATAAGGAATCTCAGAAACATGGGATTCGATATTTCAGCCTCTACAAACAAAGGATATATGCTTGTGGCGGTCCCTGATATTCCGTCGGTTGAGGTACTTTCCTCCTTGTTGAGTACATACGTGTTTGGCAAGACGGTTGAATATCATCCGGTAATTACCTCCACCAATGACAGAGCAATGGAACTGGGGCTTTCAGGTGCTGCCTGCGGAACTGTAGTTACTGCTGGTAGTCAGACCGCCGGAAAGGCCAGGAATGGCGGCAGCTGGTCAAGCCCCTCCGGGAAAAATCTGTACCTTTCAATTGTTGTACGCCCGGGAGTTGCAATGGCTCGTGCCGGTGAGGTAGCGGATATGGCGCTGCGCTCTCTTGATCTTGCTGCGTGCCGGTTTTTCCCTGATATGAATCTTACTCTCCGGGACTATGGCTTGTTTCTCGGTGAGAAGAAGCTGGGTGGTGTTCTGTGTGAGGTGCGGGGTGAAATAGGCTTGATACATTACATGGCTGCCGGTGCGGGGCTGAATATTTCACACCATGAGGTTCGCTCCGGAACTGAATCATTGTTTTCTTTAACCGGAAAGATGCTTTCACGGGCTGAACTTACTGCAGCGGTAATTGAAGAATTTGAAAATCTCTACCTGAACTGGAGGAAAAATGAACAGACGGGAAGCATCTGATATCCTGACTGCTGTTCCACTGGATGAGCTTTCAGACAGGTGCAGCACGATACGCTCTTCGGGATTTGGAGACAAGGTTGATCTTTGCGCTATTGTCAACGCTAAAAAAGGTGCCTGCTCTGAAGACTGCGCCTTCTGCGCACAGTCACGAACTGTCGGAGAGCCAATGCTTGATCTGGGAAAACTGGTTGAAACACACAGGACTATCACTGATGCCGGAATACACAGGTTTTCGCTGGTGACCAGCGGGAAAGGGCTTGCCGGGGATGAATTCAAGAGGATTTGTGAAGCCGCTTCATCAGGTGTGGATTTCTGTCCCTTGTGCGCATCGCTGGGTATTCTGGGACTGGATGAACTCAAAGAGCTTAAAGACGCAGGGGTAATACGATATCATCACAATCTGGAGACTTCGGAATATTTTTTCCCTTCCATCTGCACAACACACACCTGGAATGAAAGAAGAATAACGGTCCACAGGGTTAAGCTTGCAGGTATGTCGGCGTGTTCCGGCGGAATAATGGGTATCGGAGAATCTGATAGCGACAGAATCGATCTGGCCCTTTCACTTCGGGAGCTTGATGTGGAATCCATCGCGCTGAATTTTTACATGCCTGTTGAAGGCGCAAGAGTAAACGCGGAATATCTGAGCCCGGAGAAACTGCTGCGAATAATTGCGATGTTCAGGCTTGTGAATCCCACTGCGGAGTTGAGGATCTGCGCAGGTCGGACAGAACTTGAAATGATGGGGGAGAAAATGTTCTCATTCGGAGTTACGGGCATCATGACAGGAACGCTTCTGACAACTGAGGGCAGTCAGCTTGAGCATGATCTGGATCTGATTGAAAGAGCCGGTTTCAGAACATGAGCTTTGCCGGTGAAACTGTTCGTACACTTGAGAGCAATGGACTTTGTCGTAAACTGCAGATCCATTCAGGAGAACTTTTAAATTTCTCCACTAACGATTATCTGAATCTCTCCTCACATCCACTTGTAAAGAGATGCGCCATTGAGGCTGTTAAACTTTTCGGCACCGGCTCGAGAGGCTCCCGGCTAATGGCGGGGAATCTCTCTCTGCACGAAGGTCTTGAGCATCAACTGGCCAGGCTTACCGGCATGGAAACCGCGCTTGTTTTCGGAAGCGGCTTCCTTACCAATCTGGGTGTGTTGACTTCACTGGCCGGACGGAACGATGTGATCTTCTCCGACAGGTTGAATCATGCCAGTCTTGTTGATGGAGCAATTGCTTCCCGGGCTGAGGTTCGCCGGTATCGTCACTGCAGTGTTGAGCATCTGAGGGATCTTCTTCTGTCAAGCGGAAACACCGGTCGAAAGATAATTGTCACCGATTCAGTGTTCAGCATGGACGGGGATGTTGCCCCGCTTCGTGATATCTTTGAGTTGTCAGTTGCTGAAGGTTGCCTGCTGATAGTTGATGAAGCCCATGCAATCGGCGTATTCGGTTCCGGAGGCGGTGTTTGCCGGGGGCTGGGAATTTGTCCCGATGTAATTACCGGAACTCTCAGCAAGGCACTGGGAGGCTACGGTGGTTTCGCTGCCTGCTCCTCTGAAATGCGGGAATACTTTGTGAACCGTTCCAGGAGTTTTGTTTACACCACAGCTCTACCTCCTGCTTCAGTTGGAGCAGCTATGGGAGCACTGGAAGTTATTAACTCTACCTCCGGGATGGGTTCATCACTGCTTGATCTCGCTGCTGATTTCAGAAAACTGCTTGTTGAGAAAGGCTTTGATACATCCGGTTCAGTATCCCAGATTGTGCCGATTGTTGTGGGAGAAAGTTCCGCTGCTCTTTCACTGTCCGCCGCTCTTGAAGAAATTGGCATTCTTGCAGTAGCCATTCGACCGCCCACTGTTCCCGCGGGAACTGCCCGGTTACGCTTCTCAGTTACCCTTGCCCACTCTCCTGATGACATTATCAGAACCGCTGATGAATTGAAGAGACTGTAAATGGAAATTGTTTTTGTCAGTGGATGGGCAACGTCCATCAGAATCTGGGACAGGATTGGCAATTTTGATTTTCCTGTCCGCTTTCTTGAGTGGAATGATGTTTTGTCAGGCGATTCGACTCTGCCTTCTTCGTGCATTCTGACCGGATGGTCTCTGGGCGGGCAGCTGGCACTGAAGCTTTCCAGTCGGAGAGAGGTCAGGGGGCTGGTGCTTGTTTCCTCAATGTCCTGTATCGCATCATCCGCTTACAGGCCCGGTGTTGATCCGGGCACTTATTCCGAAATAACTTCGATGCTCTCCAGGAGCAGACAGGGATACTTGAAATCTTTCTTCAGGCAGTGCGGCGCCGGAAGGGAAACCCTGCCTGATCTGCTTGCACAATCATCTCTGTTTTCAATTGAAGAGCTTCAGCTTGGTCTGAATGTGATGTTCAACAATGCCATGAAACCTGTTCGCTCACTTCCCGCGACACTGATTCACGGAACCTCTGACAGAATAATACCCTTTGAGTGCTCTGCATATCTTGCTGAGGAAGTACTGGATGGTGCTTCCCTTGTTCCTGTTGAGCATGGCAGCCACCTTCTCCCGATTACTCACCCGGAAGTTATTGTCAAGGCGGTGAAAGAGCTTGCAAAGCGTATTCACTCCTGACAGGGAGCTGGTTGCATCAAGGTTCTCCGCTGCCGCTGGCGTATACGACTGCTATGCTGAGCACCACAGGCTGATCGCTTCGGAAGTTCTGAATATTGTCAATGGTATTAATCCGCAAAGCGTGCTTGAGCTGGGTTGCGGAACCGGAATTCTTTCTCTGGGACTTCACCGTTCTTTCCCGGAAGCCCTGAAAGTATTCACCGACATAGCCCCCGGAATGGTTGAAACCTGTCGGAGAAAGATTCCTCTTTCTGATCTTGTAAGCCACCGTATATGGGATTTTGAACGAAATCATTGCGACTGTCAGTACGGGCTGGTTGTTTCCAGCTGCGCTCTGCAGTGGCTCAGTAATCCAGCTTCCTTTGTCCGAAAACTTTCTTCACTGGTTGTGCCGGGAGGAGTTACCATTCATGCAATCCCAGTTCGGGGAATGCTGGGGGAACTGGAACAGAGCTTTTCTGAAACAGGTGGGTCATGGAATTCCCTTAACTATCTGTCAGGTGCCGACTGGGACAAGCTTTTCATTGAGTCCGGTTTCTCCTCAGTAAGGGGATATTCTCTGGATTTTACGGTTTACTACCATTCACCCACCGACACCCTCCGGGCAGTACGGGGCATTGGAGCTTCTCTGTCCGGGCACTCCGGTGCTCCTGTTGTTTCACCGGGTGCTTTGAGAAAAGCTCTTGATTTCTACCAGTCTGAATTCGGTGACGATTCCGGCTCAGTTCCTGCTACTTACAGGATTCATTTCGTGGCGGCATCCGGAGGTTTTGCATGAGATCATTGTTTGTAACAGGTACTGATACTGAAGCGGGAAAAACATTTGCAACAGCTGGAATTGTAAGAGGCTTTGTTTGCAGCGGAATTAATGCAGTGCCTGCAAAACCCGTACAGACAGGATGCGTTAACGGTATTGCAGAAGATCTGGAGTTCTCCCTGAAAACAGCAGGCCTTTCCTTTTCAGATGCTGTCAAGGATAAGCTCTGCCCTCTTCAATTTGTTCCCGCCTGCTCTCCTCACCTGGCTGCCGAGCTTGCCGGAACTCCTATTGACCTTGCTCGAATGGTTGCCGGTCTTGAGAAACTTCGATCTGATTTTGAGTGTGTTGTCGCCGAGGGCGCGGGTGGAATATTCGTTCCACTGGGATATGGGAAAACCATGCTTGATCTCATGGTTGCACTTGATTGGCCGGTGGTACTGGTATCCTCCGACAAACTGGGAACAATCAACCACACATTGCTGTCTATTTCGGCTTTACAGAATGCAGGACTTGATGTTGCGGGAATAATTATCAATCATGCTTCTCCCCCATCAAAACTTATAAGTGAAAGTAACACGAGTGCGATACTAGAATATGGAGGGGTGCGAATACTGGGGGAAATCCCCTTCTCCCCCAACTCTTTTCCTGATCACTCTTTTGCCGCAATCTGTAAAATACTGAAAGGAATTCTTTCTGATGAACTACCGGGAAACTGACCTGCAGCACCTCTGGCATCCCTACACAGGTATTGACGAATTTGAGCTGACTGACTTCCCGATTATTCAGAGTGCCACGGGAGTCAGGCTTTTGGACATAACCGGGAAAAAATATTTTGACGGGATAAGCTCATGGTGGTGCGTTAACCTTGGGCACAGCCATCCTCATATTGTAAACTCGATTGCGCAGCAAGCAGTCAGGCTGCAGCACTGCATCACAGGCGGAATGTCCCACACCGTTGTTATCAAGCTCTCTGAAATGCTCTCTGAGATCGCACCGGGTAAACTGAACCGCATCTACTACGCTTCTGATGGAGCAAGCGGAGTTGAGGCAGCACTGCGAATAGCAATACAGTACTGGTGGAATATCGGGCAACCTGAAAAGAAAAATGTCATCTCTCTTTCAGGAGCTTATCACGGAGATACCCTTGGCACAGTCGGATTGGGTTTCCTGCAGAGGTTCCACAAGCCCATCGAGCATGTGGTGAATCGATCTGTGCAGGCGCCTGCCCCTCACTGCTTCCACTGCCAGTTTTCAGACAACTGCTCACTTCAATGCTTCAACGCTATGGAAGATATTCTTCGAGAGAAAGCCGGAACCACTGCTGCGGTAATAATTGAACCTGTATGCCAGGGGGCTGCGGGAATCCGGATTTATCCTCCCGGGTATGTCACTCGATTGCGGGAGCTTTGCACCGAGCTTGATGTGCTGCTGATACTGGATGAGATTGCTGTGGGATTCGGCAGGACCGGAGCTATGTTCGCGTCGGATCTTGCAGAAATACAGGCGGATCTGATGATAGTGGGGAAATCTCTTACCGGAGGTTACCTGCCTATGAGCGCCGTGCTTACCACTTCCGAGGTGTTTGATTCTTTCCGCTCTGTCAATTCAAGGGACAGAACTTTCTACCACGGACACACTTTCTCTGGAAATCCTCTGGCTGCGGCTGCGGCAGTTGCCGCCCTTGAGGTTTTTGATAACGAGGATGTCCTTGAACAAAGCAGGCTGCCGGCTGCTCTGCTCAAAAGCGCTTTCTCAGAATTTGGTGCGATTCCCGGGGTTCACCGCTCAACTGCTCTCGGTTGTATGAGCTCTCTGGAGATATCTGCAGAAGCCGGAGGCAGGGATGCTGCCGCCCGTACGGCTGCGATGGCCCTTGATCTGGGGCTTATCATCAGACCGCTTGGACCGGTGATCTATCTGTGGCCGCCTCTTGTAACCGGGAAGTCTGATATGGAAGAGATGCTCGGTATCTTCAGCGACTGTCTAAAAACCTGCCTTGATTGACCCCCGGGTAGAGCGATCAAGAGCTGTCCCGATGTCGAATGTAAATTCAACAATTTTGTAACCGCCACCGGTAGCCTTGTAGCCCCAGAAAATGCTCCCGCGTGCAGAGCTGTAGCCAAGACCGGAGGTCGCGCCATACATTAAAATTTTTAAAGTCTGTTTTGACGCCTACGACAAAACAGCAAACCAAACAGCCTTGCAGAATTGCCTATCGGCGACCCAACTTTTTAAGCAGTAATTGAAAATCCGCGAAGCGAGAATGAGCACTTAAAGAAAAACCTCCAAATAGAAGGCCTGATCACGCAAAACTGAGGAATTGAACTCTAACTTGTTAGCCTATCACACGACGAAAGTGGATTTTGTGCTGTTTTGGGCTGCACTGCTTGTCTTTATTAATATCAGCTTTTTTTCTTTACAATTCAATCATTAGGCGGAAGCCGTTAGCCTCTAAGCAAAAAGACGGATATGTTTTACCGCGACTGGAACACTGGAGGTAATCAGCGATTTCTTCGCCCCAGCAACCACCACGGTAAACCCGTTCAATACCATTATAAGGACCTTTAGGGTTTTTTGAAGGAGACCTTTTATAATATTCTCGATTATACCAATCATTGCACCATTCAATGACATTTCCTGCCATATCAAAACAACCGTAAGGTGAAACTCCTTTAGGATACTGTCCCGCAGAAGTTGTTTTATATGCATTATTATTATAATTAGCTAACTCTTCATCAGGATCCTCATTTCCCCATGGATATTTATTATTCCCAGTTCCTTTAGCAGCTTTTTCCCACTCTGCTTCAGTTGGTAATCTAAATCTCAGACCAAACTTTTCAGATAAACGGTTGCAATAATCAACACTTTTCTGCCAGTTGATATTTATAACAGGTAATTTACCACGTCCCCAACCCATATCATTAATAAAACCTTTTGCTGTATAATAAGCATCATACTGATCAAAAGTAACAGGATACTTACCTATCCAGTAGCTATTAAGTTTAATTTTATGTTCCGGACAATTCTTATAATCTTTATGCAAATCATTATTTCCCATTGTAAATTCACCTTTAGGGATATATATCATTGTAATACTATTCTTTAATTCTGCCTCCCAGAATCCCTTATCATTTTTATAAACTCTATCTGCCAGTTGTTTTACTGGTTTTAAAAAAGAAGGTGTAATATTATTATTTTTCCCATCTTCAAGGCTATTATTAAAAGCGTTTTTTAATATATTTCTTATTAATTTCATTATATGTCTCCTTTGAATTTTTTATTATAAAATTGTATAAAATTTTTATCTGTAACCCCTATCATTGATTTGCTTCCTTAAATAATCTAAAGAAATCTGCTGATGAACTAAGGTTCATTTTACATACAGGAAACCAGACTGTAGAAGGAATTCGTATATTCTTACCGCATTTACTGCATCTAAGAGTAGTATTTTGAGTACGGTTGATTTTTTCCTGAACAATAGGAATTTGGATTTTCCTCCGTTCCGGTAACATCTGCCAAGACAGCTCATCCGTTGCAGATGTCAGCATTTCCCTGCCTGAAACTAAGCATACTACCCGAAACAACCCACCGTCAATGAAATGACCAATCTGCAATCCCTCGATGCCCCATATGAAGACACACCTGCCCCTTGAAGCCTGGTCTGGAAGGTTTCAACCGACTTCTATCTCGGGTACGTCATCCTGCCAGGGAACGTAGTCTGCACAACATTGGCAGAAGCTTCCTGTGATGCAGGAAGTGCAGCCTGAGCACCTTCGGAACACTCCATACCCAGTGCCGGTGAGGAACTGGTCTAAAGAGTTCCTCCTTAAGGAAGATTGCAAGATCCAGTGACTTCCTCTTCGGACAGGATAGACAGAAACCGCGACACTTGCAGGAAAAAGCCCTCATGTACTCAGCACCTGATCCTCGCGAAACCGAAATGAGGATCACCGCATTGCAGATACTTCCCCTGCTCTTTACCGGAGTGTTGATTGCGGGGGCACTCCTGGGACGGACCGGCAATGAAGGTCTGATACCTTCAGAACAGGTCAGTTCGGCAGTTGGAGGAGATTTGAATATCAGTTCCCCTGAAACTTACAGAACAGGGTAATTTTCCCGGGTATTATTTTTTGCCATTTTGGGAATATTTATTTCAAATTTAATAATTGAACCTTTTGCCATTTCCTGTTTTGATATAATTTCAAACGTTTTACCACTCCTCACTATCTTCTAAAATTATATTTGTTAGGTCTTTGTCACTTAAACCATGCCATGTACAACCTTTTTTTGAACAGATATAAAAATCTACCATTCTTGACATTGCAGCAACAGAAACCTTTGCTATTTTAGAACCACACTTGTCACATTTTTTGCTTTTTTCCATCAATGATTTCTCACAAGAGGGGCATTGTATATCTTTTACTGTAGCGTATTCAGACAATCTGATTGTTGATTTATGAGAAAAAATATTTAAGTAAGGACTTATCATTAAATAACCGAATTTACCATCATGTTTCTGAATTTTAAATTTTATCATATCATCTTCAATCAGAGATTTATTACAACTTGGACAAAAACACCTTAAAAAAGTTCCACTTTTTATAACTTCCTTATCTTTATCTTCTTTTTGTTTTTCTTTTATTATTTTCTTTATTTTTATATTTTTTTCAGAAGGATCAATATTCCCATATTTAAAATTTTCATAAGCATATCTTAAAGCAGAAGAAATTTCTTCAAATTCAACAGAATGCTTTTTACAGTCAGCTCTTGAACAAAATTTTATTTTCCCACCTTCAATTAAAAACAGTCTTACCATAGGAGCAGAACATTCAGTACATTTAATTTGATCTTCCAAATTGTTTTTACAATGTGGGCAAATAAATTCAACAATTTCTTCGTTTGGAATTTCAGTTTCACAAAAATAATTATAGCTACTATAGATTGAGCTTAGATAAATAGTGTCTTCCTGGTTATTAAATCTGATATTTAATTTAACACTTTCATCATTATCTATTAGCTTTTCTTTATCCATGAGTGATTTACCACAGATTGGACATTTAACTTTTACAGAAATAAAATTAAACATTATTTTCCCCTCAATTTTTTAAAAGCTTAACAATAGGAATTTGGATTTTCCTCCGTTCCGGTAACATCTGCCAAGACAGCTCATCCGTCCGCAGATGTCAGAATTTCCCTGCCTGAAACTGAGCATACTACCCGAAACAACCCACCGTCAATGAAATGACCAATCTACAATCCCTCGATACCCCGTATAAAGACACACCTGCCCTTTGAAGCCTGGTCTGGGAGATTTCAACCAACTTCTATCTCGGGTACGTCATCCTGCCAGGGAACGTAGTCTGCACAGGGTTCGCAGACAAGCTCCAGTGGCCGCGACGGAGATCTTGGGTCTTCCCAGAGACCAAGGTGTTTGAGAATACGCCTGATAACTGAAGGCTGCACAATGAAGGAGATAACCTTCTTCTGGAGAGTTGCCCCCAGCCGTCTTCTACGTCTGGAGTATGAGGAACGATCTTTCGTCGAAGCAGCTTCTTCTTCGATTGGTGCTTTCGGTAAAATTTCCTGGCGGCGCTCACGGCCGCCCCTTGTAACCGGAAAGTCGGACATGGAACAGATGCTGAATATCTTCAGCGACTGCTTAAAAGCCTGCCTTGATTGACCCCCAGGTGGTGCGGTCAAGAGCTGTCCCGATGTCGAATGTGAATTCAACAATTTTGTAACCGCCACCGGTAGCCTTGTAGCCCCAGAAAATACTCCCGCGTGAAGAGCTGTAGCCGAGACCGGAGGATCCGTAGAGGTCATCGGCCGGGCAGGGTGCAGAACCGAGGAATGCAAGGGCTGAACCATCCCACCTGTAGAAGTAAATACTTGATGCTTCCCAGGAGGTAAGAGCAATTCCGATATCACCTTCATGGGGGAATGTCGTGATACCGTTCATGAATGAAGAAGCAGGAACTTCAGGAGTAGAGAGAGTTTCCGAACTGCCGCCGGGCTGGAATCGTATGATACCGTTCGGGCGCATTGCGATCCAGTAATCAGTACCGTCAAAGTCCATCCCTCTGCCCGTATTACCTGAGGGATCCGCAACGGTACTCCATGTGGTGAACTCATCATCAGTGCAGTAGAGAACAGGATCGTAAGTGTCATTGGTATACCAGACAGGATTGGCGGTGGAGTTGTTCCAGACAATTCCCGTGCAGAATTGATTTGCCGGGTCAAGGTCAATGCCGGGACCGGCTGATCCTCCGGTTGTCGGATCAAGACTGTGGATCTGATCAACCATGTAGTCAACAAACATAACGGTCGCAGTGCTGCCGTCTTCAAAGATATCAATTCCGAAAGCATAACCTGTCCAGGAGATTTCCCATTCGTTAACTGCTGTGATTGTAATGGTGTCATCATCCCCGGAATGTGAAACACATACTCCTGCTTCACTCGAAGCATAAACAAAACACGGAATCAGCATTGCCAGCAAGCATATCTTCTTCAATGTATATCCTCTCTCTGTAATCCTCTATAAGTTCAAAACAAAGCCCGTAGTATATGTCTGCTGTCAAGAGAGAATTAACGAACCCGCATCTGAGAGCAGTAGTCTATCTGCAGTTACCTTGTGACCGGAAAGTCGGACATGGAAGAGATGCCTGTTATATTCGGCAAATGCTTGAAGAGTTCTCTTCATTGAATCAGGAGTGACAATGCTCAAGGAAAATTACTGGAACCGCTTAAATCTTCAGAGTTTGCGAGACAAAAGCATAGAGAATCTTGATACCGGAGGACTTGCCCTGCTGGTGCTGGATATGCAGGACTTTTTCATTTCACCGGAGTCTCATGCCTTTATCCCCTCTGTCCCGGAGCTGGTACCGGTTATTCTGGAGCTTTCTGAAGAGTTTGAGATGCATAACCTGCCGGTAATCTACACCAGACATCTCAACACCACAGAAAATGCAGGCATGATGGGACGCTGGTGGCAAAACACGATTGTTGCAGAAAATACACTGAGCAGAATACACAGTGTGTTTGATACATCCTGGGCCGGAGTAATCGACAAAACCCAATACGATGCATTTCACGGTACCAGACTTGATGAACTGCTGAATAATCTGGAAGTTTCAACAGTTGTAATCACCGGAGTAATGACCAATCTTTGCTGCGAAACTACAGCCAGAGCAGCCTTTGTAAGAGGATACAGGGTGCTGATGCCCGTTGACGGTACTGCTACGATGAACATGGAACTGCACCGTGCGACTACTGCGAACCTGGCCCACGGCTTCACAAAACCTGTCAGTGTTTCCTCCATTCTGAAATATGTCCGGAGCTGGAATGGGTCATGAGAAGGTTGTTGTAATCGGAGCCGGTCCGGCAGGTCTTGCCGCTGCCGGACAACTGAAACTATACGGGATTGATCCGCTGGTGTTTGAGTGTGATGAACCTGGGGGATTGCTTCTTAACGCCTGCTCTGTCATAAATTACCCCGGTACTCCCGGGGGAATCTCCGGTAGAAAACTTGCAAAGCTGTTTTCCCTCCCTGAGAGAATTGCCTTTACCGAGGTTACTGATCTGAGCCGGAGAAACATGCTGTATCATATTGAATCAAAGGCCGGTGTTGTTGCTGCACTTGCTGTGGTTGTGGCTTCAGGAACGGTTCCCGTAAGGATTTCTGTTCCGGGAGTTGCAGAGGATTGTATTCACTATGATGTTAAAAATCTTCTGGACAATCCGGGCAGCTCAATTGCAGTTATCGGTGGCGGTGACGCAGCGCTTGACTATGCCATGAGCCTCAGTTCAGGATTCACTGTGAATGTTTATGCTCGTGGAGATTTCTCAAAAGTTGTTCCTCACCTTCTGGACAAAGTGAGAAAAATCCGGAGCATAATGCTCCATCCGGAAAGCCTTCCAAAGAACTCCTTTTCAGAAGATCTGGTTATTGCTGCTGTCGGACGAACGGCGAGAGTGGATTTCATTTCAGAAAAACTGTTATCTTCGCCGCCTGCGGATGGTTCATTCCACATGTGCGGAGACTGCAGAAACGGCATGTACCGTCAGACTGCTATTGCCGTTGGCAATGGAGTTGAGGCTGCCATGAAAACAGCCAGGTATCTGAAGAAAACGGAGAACGGTAAATGAAGGTAATTGCTTCCAGCGGCAGGGATGATCTTGCCAGGGTTTACATAGTTGAATTTGAGAACGGACTTCAGGTTGAATGCGCTGAATCCGTGCAACCTCCATTACCTCTGGAACAGAAGTGGGTTATGCTGGTTTCAACACTCTTCGGCTGTCCGGTGGGTTGCTCTATGTGCGATGCCGGGGCGGAATACCACGGCAAACTCACAGCATCACAGATTACAGAGCAGATAGAGATGATGACTCGCAGGCGCTTTCCTGACATGAAGGTTCCTTCAAAGCAGTTCAAAGTTCAGTTCGCCCGGATGGGAGAACCCGCGCTTAACCCTTCAGTAATACATGCGCTCAGGAATATTCCCAAGAGAATCAATGCCCCGGGGTTTATGCCATCCATCTCTACAGTTGCCCCCAGGGGGACTGACAGGTTTTTCAAGGATCTGCTGGATGTCAAGCGAAATCTCTACTCCAACGGAAATTTCCAGCTTCAATTCTCTTTACACACCACTGATCCGGTTCTTCGAAGACAGATCATACCTGTCAACACCTGGAGTATGCCTGAAATCGCAGCATACGGCAGGGAGTTTTACTCTTCCGGAGACAGAAAAATTACTCTTAACTTCGCCCTTGCAAAAGACTCACCACTGGAGCCGGAAGTGCTTCTTGAGCACTTTGATCCCGGATATTTCCTTATCAAGATTACGCCTCTGAATCCGACTTACAGAGCAATGGAAAACAAGCTGTCATCACATATAGATCCTTCCTCGCCTGAAGAAAGAAACGATCTGATCGAAAGCATCAGGAGGGCGGGCTACAGGGTTATACTCAGCATTGGAGAGCAGGAAGAAAATCGCATTGGCAGCAATTGCGGACAGTATTTGCGGGCTCATGCTAATTCCAGGAATTCAATGAAAGAGGGTTATACCTACCCCATAAGCGA
This sequence comes from Candidatus Sabulitectum sp., assembly GCA_021107435.1. GTDB lineage: Bacteria > Fermentibacterota > Fermentibacteria > Fermentibacterales > JCC-6 > Sabulitectum. Next base: position 25,495 of record JAIOSV010000020.1, read on the forward strand.
GCTTGTGGAATAACCGCCCCACTCCCTGCGTATATTTTTAAACGAAGGGAGAAAATATGATACCCATGATTGCCATGCTTGTTGACACTGCTGTAGCTTTCGAAGAAAACAATGCTCTGAATTACGTCCACGAATGGGGTGTTGTTGTGTTCGAACAGGGCAACCCCATTATATGCGGAAGTCCGTTGGATGGAACTGCAGTGTACCGGGATTATGATATGTGCGCTGAGGCACCTGTGGTCTGGATACACGGAGAGCCTTTTACAGACGGAACCTTCACTGTGAGAGTTTGGAATGGTGAAGCTCTTACGATACTTCATCCCGACCCGGACATACTGACGGAAAACAAAGCGACCTGGAATATCTCGGCTGGATACGATCTTGAAAGAAGCATCGAAGAAACAGCCCTCTACTCCGGATCTTTTAGCTGGGCAATGGACTACTGGAGAGATGTACCATCCCTGCCGCTGTACCAGAACAATACGGGAATAACAGAAAAATTCCTTTACTATGAGTGCACTGTAAACCCGGAGTTTACCGGAAATTTCTTTTATTGGAATTCAAATGGAAACCCGGTTTTCACAGGAACATCAATTGAAGAAGCTCTTTTCTTTACACCTTACGGAGTGATCCCGATTTCAGTACAGCTGGATGAATTCATCCCCTGTGATTTCCCATTGGGTGGAGAAATTGACCCGGAACTGGCACCGGATACATTCTGCCGCTGGGCTGATTCCCGGTTGAAGTCCTCGGAAATTTCAGCACTCTGGGAAACCTGGCAGCCTGCACTCACAGAAGAAGGTTCCTACTGGCTGGTATTCCCGATACCGGTGGAATACAACAACGAAATAAGTACTATCCGCCTGGAAACCTCTGCCCACAGGGATATTGAGTACGAGAGGCTTTTCCTGGGTGCGATCAGATTGAATCGATAGTAACTCCCTTTCTCTTCTCCCGGCAGGGACGCAGGAAAGGGCTGCGCTTGAAGCTGAACCCCGTTTCGCGCAGCCCGAATCCTCACTGACAATCTCTACCTGATAACGGCAATCCTTTTTGCCGCAGAGAGATTACCGCAGGATGCCCTCACAATGTATGTACCACTTGCGACGGTCTGCGGTACTGTCCACATGAAGCTGTGCGTTCCCTCTGTGAGCTGACCGCTGTGAATAACAGCGACGCATCGCCCGTAAAGATCATAAACAGATACACTGGCTTCTCCGGAAACCATCGTATTCAGATCGAATGACATGTGCGAAAACACAGGATTCGGTGTCACCGGAGAAAGAGCCAGCCCGGAAGATATACTCTGAGCCTGTTCTGATTCGCCAACGCCTGTGAGATCCTCTGCGAGCCGAACCAGCCAGATGCGCTCGACATTCCCGCATGATCTGGTCTTCCCGGTGAGGACATATCCTCCGTCAAGAGTTAGATCCATACCATTGAGCGTCTCGATTGCGGTACCACCGTAGATTTGACTCCAGAGACTATCACCATTGGCGTCTGTTCTGATTATCCAGAAATCACCATCAGTGTCCCCGAATGATTTTGTATAACCGCCCAGAAGGTAACCGCCGCCCGGAAGCTGTTCGATACAGGTGCCATTGTCATAATGACTTCCACCGTAAGTTTGAGACCAGAGAAGGTTACCGGAGGCATCTGTCTTCAACATGTAGTAATCGGTATTCCCCGAACCAGATGACATGGTGTACCCGTTTGTGATGAAACCCCCGTCCGGAGTGCACTGGACTTCCAAAGCGGAATCCCAGCTGCCCCCGCCGTAAGTCTTGTTCCAGATCATCTCCCCATCGGCATCGGTTCGAACCAGCCAGACATCCCAACTGCCTGCGCCGTAAGAATTTGTTCTGCCTGCAGCAATAAACCCGCCGTCCGGGACTGCGGCCACGGACCAGGCCAGATCATCTCCTGTGCCACCATAGGTTTTTGTCCAGAGAGTATCACCATTGGAATCGGTTCTGATCAGATAAAAATCCTTGTCGCCTGCACCGTAAGAATTTGTATATCCGGCTATTAAATACCCCTGATCCTCTGTAATCACTACAGTTTCACCCTCATCGATCTCGGAACCGCCGTAGGTCTTTGTCCAGAGAGTGTCCCCGTCACAGTCAGTCCGGAGCAGATAAACATCGAGGTCATCACTGGTACCCACTCCACAGCTGCCAGCAATGATAAAACCGCCATCTGCGGTTATCTGAATAGAGTACCCTCTATCGCTTCTGGCGCCACCGTAGGTCTTGTGCCAGAGCTTATTTCCATTGCTGTCTGCCTTCACCAGATAGACCTGATGATAGGGTGAGGTATACGAATTCGACAGACCCGCCATGATGAAACCGCCGTCTGCTGTAGATCGAATATCATAGGCATAGTCATGGAGCCAGCTGCCATAGTCATTGGTCCAGAGCGTATCCGGTGGCTGACTGTGCACAAGTCCGGTAACAAGCAGTACTGTAATAATCCAGAGATTCATTCCGGATTTAGTCATCTTCCAAACTCCCTTCATATCTCATACCCGAATGGTCGAATCCGCAGGAGACAAGGCTTTTGTTCCTGTCCCGCCATTTATTTTCACTCTTATCAGACAGCAGTTGCAGGCAATCTCTACCTGATAACGGCAATCCTTTGTGCCGCAGAGAGAGTGGCGCAGGATGCCCGCACTATGTAGGTACCGCTTGCGACAGTCTGCGGTACAGTCCACATGAAGCTGTGTGTTCCCTCTGTGAGCTGACCGCTGTGGATGATCGCGACGCGCCTTCCGGAAAGATCATAAACAGACACATCGGCCTGTCCTGAAACCATTGTATTCAGATCGAACGCCATGTGCGACAGCACGGGATTCGGTGTGACCGGAGAAAGAGCAAGCCCGGAAGGTATGCTCTGCGCGTACTCTGATTCGTCAATACCGGTTAAATCCTGTTCGATCCGGAGAAGCCAGACGGATGAGGAGCTGCCGTATGAACGAGTCTTACCGGCAAGAATGTATCCGCCATCAAGGGTTAGATCCATCCCGTTTAGCGCTTCAATACCTGAGCCGCCGTATATCTGGCTCCAGAGACTGTCACCATTGGCGTCCGTTCTGATTATCCAGAAATCACCATCGGTGTCCCCGAATGATTTTGTATAGCCGCCCAGAAGGTAACCGCCACCCGGAAGCTGTTCGATGCAGGTTCCATTGTCATAATGACTCCCGCCATAAGTCCGGGACCAGAGTAAGTTGCCCGAGGCATCGGTCTTCAGCAAGTAGTAATCAGTATTCCCCGCGCCGAATGACATGGTGTACCCGTGAACAATGAAACCGCCATCCGGCGTACACTGCACTTCCAAACCGGAATCCCAGCTGCCCCCGCCGTAAGTCTTGTTCCAGATCATCTCTCCATCGGCATCAATTCGAAGCAGCCAGACATCCCAGCTACCCGCACCGTACGATTTTGTCCTGCCTGAAACAATAAACCCGCCGTCTGGAACTACTGCAACCGACCAGGCCAGATCATCACCGGAACCACCATAGGTTTTTGTCCAGAGAGTATCGCCGCTGGAATCAGTTCGTATCAGGTAAAAGTCCTTGTCGCCTGCGCCATATGAATATGTATATCCGGCTATCATGTATCCCTGATCTTCTGTTACAACCACACATTCGCCCTCATCCTTCAGGGAACCTCCGTAGGTTCTTGTCCAGAGAGTATCACCATTGGAATCAGTTCTGACCAGATAGACATCCAGCGCGTCACTACCTGCGTTTGCTTCACTGCTGCCGGTAATGATATAGCCACCATCTGCGGTTATCTGAATTGAGTACCCTCTGTCGCTGTATTCCCGTCCTATTACTTTGTACCAGAGCATATCTCCATCGCCATTGGTCTTTACCAGATACATCATAAGCTCTATTGAACCACTGATGTAGGAATTCGACAAACCGGCAGTAATGAAACCTCCGTCATCGGTAGATCGAACATCATAGGCATAGTCCCAGAGCCCTCCACCGTAATGATTGGCCCAGAGTGTGTCCGGTGTCTGACTGAATACGAGACCGGTAACAAGCAGTACTGCAAATATCCAGATATTCATTCCGGATTTCTTCATCTTCCAAACCCCTTTCGTACATGAATGGTCTGACTTGTGGGAAACCGGGTTAACGCGAGAAACAAGCAGTACCGGGAAACCCGTATTTCACTGTCTCGAGCAGAAATACCAAAGTGTCTCTTGTTCGGTCAACTTTTGCCGATTCCCATTTCAGTAATTACTGAAATAGAATAGTGTATATACTTACTCATGTCAAGTAGGCAGTTTTTCTGCAACAGGAGTATTAACTTAAGAGTTATTCCAGACTGGATAAAACGTTTTGCAATGGTTCTGTATCATCATGGATTTTTTCGGAAATCATCGGATTGAATCGGCGACAACCTTTTCAAAGTACTCCATGCACTGCTTTACATAAGCTCTTTTCTCGCTGTAGGTGTGAGGAAAGAAACTGCGCTTAAAGCCGTATGCAATCAGGTTCTTGAGTTGATTCAGAGAGAGATTAAAGGCGTTCACAGCCTTGTACACTTCATCAGTAACTGTGGTGCGGGAAACTGTTCTGTTGTCTGTACAGATAGTGCATGACAACCTGTTGTCCATCATCATGCGGAACGGATGATCCTCCAGATGATGCAACTCCGGTGCGGTCTGCATGTTGGATGTTAAACAGACTTCTATAGTCACCCTTCTGTCAGCAATGAATCGAACAAGATCATCAACATACCTTTGTCGGTCCTTTATGGATGAATCACTGATTGCCTCAGGATTGAATAAAGATGTGCCATGACCGATACGGTCGGCACCAAGCTCAGTTATGGCCTGAAAGATACTCTCAGGTCCATATGCTTCCCCGGCATGAACAGTTCTGTTAAGGAAATTTCTGTGGGCAAGCATGTAAGCTTCCCGGTGGTGTATCGGTGGATACCCTTTTTCCCGGCCGGCAATATCAATTGCCACCGCGGGAATCCCCCTTCTCCGCCTGGCCTTAACAACCGCTCCGGCCAGTTCAAGGGAAGCAAGTCCGAAAATCCTGTCCGGAGGAGAATTGGAGTGTACAGAAAAAATATCACTGAAATAGCGGGAGGAATGTTTGGTGAAACAGCGCATGGCACAGGCGATAATCCCGTAATCAAACGGAGGCTCTGCCCCGGAAACCACAACCTCACTGCTGTTGAACTCCAGTTTCGCCCTGCTCAAACCGTTATTGACCGCGTCAATCACCTGAGACAAATCCATCTCTCCCCCGGCATAGCGCTGAGGAGCAAACCTCACTTCTATGTATCTGACTCCCTCGTTCTGGTTATCAATGGCAAGTTCATAGGCAATTCGAGTAAGATTCTCAGGCTTCTGCATAACAGCGCCCAGGTGTACAAAGCACTTAAGGTACTCCTCAAGACTGTTGTAGGTCTCCCTGAAAACCTTTTCCCGTAACCCCTGAACAGTGTATGATGGAAGATTTACTCCGTCTTTCCCTGCCAGATAAATCAAGGTCTCAAGCCGCATGGAGCCGCCAAGATGAACATGGAGATCGGTTTTGGGGAGTTTTACTATAACCTCCCTCGCTATCTTAATATTTTCTCCCGCTTTCTTTTGAGGTGTATCAGATTGAGTTATCAACGATTCTTTCAAAGTAATCCATGCATTGCCTTACATAAGCTCTCTTTTCCCTGTAGGCATGGGGAAAGAAGCTTCTCTTGAAGCCGTACACCATTAAAGTCTTCACATCATTCAGTGACAGGCCGAAAGCATTTACTGCCTTGAACACTTCATCAGTTACAGTGGTGTGCGACACTGTTCTGTTGTCGGTGCAGATAGAACATGAAAGTTTGTTGTCCAGCATCTTGCGGAATGGATGGTCTTCCAGGCGAAGCAGTTCCGGGTCAGTCTGCATATTGGAAGTAATACAAACCTCAATTGTTATTCGTCTGTTGGCGATGAACTGCACAAGATCGTTTACATACCTGTCTCTGTCCAGAATGGATGGGTCACTGATTGTCTCCGGTTTGAACAGAGATGTTCCATGTCCAATACGACCCGCGCCAAGTTCTGTAATAGCCTGGAAAATACTCTCCGGCCCGTAGGCTTCTCCGGCGTGAACAGTCTTGTTCAGGAAATTCCTCTGGGCAAGCATGTAAGCTTCCCGGTGATGGATTGGAGGATTTCCCTTTTCCGGACCGGCAAGGTCAACTCCTACAACAGGCAGACCCATTTCTCTTCTGGCCTGAACAGCAGCTCCGACAACTTCAAGAGATGCCAGCCCGAATATTTTGTCCTCGGGAGAATAGGAATGCACGGAAACAATATCACTGAAGTAATCTGAAAAGTATTTGTTGAAATAGCGCATGGCACAGGCGATAATGCCGTATTCGAAAGGTGGTTCTTTCCCGGATACAACTGCCTCCCGGATGTTGAATTCGTGCTTTGCTCTGCCCAGACCGTTGTTGACTGCCTCAATTGTGTCAAGCATAGTCATTCTCCCGCCGGCATGAAGCTGAGGAGCATATCTTACCTCAATGTACCGAACTCCTTCGTTCTGGTTATCCAGAGCAAGTTCGTATGAAATGCGTTCAATGTTTTCTTTGTTCCGCATCACCGCGCATGTGTACCCGAATCCCTTCAGGTAATCATCAAGATCCTTGTAGTTACTCTTGAATACTGTTTCCTTGAGGCCCTCCACTGTGTATGAAGGCAGCTCTACACTGCCGTCTTTCGCCAGTTCAATAAGGGTCTCCATCCTGATAGATCCATCCAGGTGCAGGTGCAGATCAGTTTTCGGCAGTTTTTCAATCAAATCACGGGTAATTTTCATTTCGCATCCCCCTTCTGTACTGGGAATGATACAAAACTGCCGGTCAGAAACAAAGATTAGGTAGACAACAGGAGATCAGTGTTCTCGCTTCACATCTTCTTCTCTGGAGTAATCAGTCCTGCGGAGTGGTATACGAATAGATAGAAAGCAACCGAACACAAGAGTATTTACGAAGAGTACCTGATCCGGAAAGCCAGCCTTGCCCCACTGTCCCGGTACTGCATCCTGCATAGCACAGTTGTATGTCAGCAACGTTTGTGGTATTTTCGGGACATACATGTGAAACAATCGTCCCGGAATATTTTGTGACGATTCTGAGTGTATGCGTTTTTAGGGATTTAGCGATATCATTCGCTCTACTGGCGCATGCCGGAACAATAAATAGTACTATGACAGAAGGGTTCTAATGAAAATACCGAGCCTTAAAATCGGTGATCTTACGATTCGTATTCCAATTGTTCAGGGTGGTATGGGCGTTTCCGTTTCAAAGTCATCGCTGGCGTCCGCTGTTTCTCTGGCTGGCGGTCTTGGCGTTATTGCCAGTGTGGGACTGGGTGAAGAGATGGATACATCGATACCGTACATGCAGAGATCCCGTCAGGCTCTCTCGGCTGAGATCAGGCTGGTAAAACAACTGGGACTTCCAGTTGGTGTTAATGTTATGGTAGCACTGACCAATTTTAGTGATCTGGTCAAGACCTCTGCTGATGAAGGTGTTGATGTTCTCTTCGCCGGAGCCGGACTTCCTCTGCGCTTACCCGAATTCGCAGGTGATTCGTCCATGAAACTGGTACCGATTATTTCATCAGGTCGTGCCGCGGATGTTATCTGCCGATCATGGTCAAAAAAGTATTCACGATTCCCCGACGCTATAGTAGTAGAAGGTCCCATGGCGGGTGGCCACCTGGGATTCAAGCTGCAGGATCTCCTGGGATACGCTGGTTCGAGAAACGCTTGTGGTAGTCGAACGCTACGAGCAGCAGGCAGGCCGAAAGATTCCTGTTATAGCAGCTGGAGGCGTTTATACAGGAGCTGACCTGGCACGATTCCTGAACATGGGCGCCAGTGGCGTTCAAATGGGCACTCGCTTCGTAGCCACACACGAGTGCGATGTCTCCGCCGAGTACAAGCAGTCTTATGTTGACGCGACAGAAGATGATGTTGCAGTAATTCTTTCTCCGGTTGGGCTTCCCGCGCGGGTAATCAGAACACCATTCGTAGAGAAAAGTCTTGGCGAAAAACAGAAATTCAATTGCTTCTACAAGTGTCTGATTACATGTGACGCTGACAAGGCAAACTACTGTATCGCTCTCGCGTTACTGGATTCATCACGGGGGAAACTTGATACAGGATTTCCCATGTGCGGACAGAATGTGTACAGAATTGACAAAATAGTAAGTGTAGAGGAACTGATACGGGAGATAACCACGGAAGCGGAACCTCTGCTCTCCTGAACAATCGTTTTTCAATGGAATCATCCTGGCAATGCAGCTTCTGCTGCATCTTTCCTTTCTCGGGATCACCCGGAAAGGGCTTGAGCAGCAGCCTTTCTGCCTGTCGAGGAATAGTGATTCCAAGTGAATCTCCCGCTTATCCCCGCTCTGATATATCTGCATGAAAGCACTTCTTTTTTTTCAGAGGAACCTTGAACGAGAAGTGCTTCTCATCTTTCCAGTAAGGTATTAGAATCCTCCCTTTGAATCCCGTGTTCTTTTACAAGCAGCGCAAATGCATACATGTCTGCAAATCTGTTTTCCACATAGTTGAAATTGTGCTCCCGTAGAATTCCCTCTTTTCTGAAGCCGAGTCGCTTAACAAGACTGATTGATCTTCGGTTATCAACAGAAACCAATGCTTGAATCCTGTTGAGACTCATATGTTCAAAACCGAAAGAAATTATCTTCTCCGCTGCTTCATGCATTATCCCCTTTCCCCAGTAGCTGCGGTTTAGAAGAAATCCTATTTCAGCTCGAGAATACGGTTTTTCAATATTGGTGTAGAAAATACTGCCGACAACATGCCGGTTCTTTTTCAGCGCAACAGCCCATCTGTTCAAACCATTTTCTTTGCGATTCCTCTCGAAGTAGTTGACCATTTTTATTGCGTCATCCAATGATGATACTGGCTTCATTCCGAAGTGTCGCATCACTTCAGTGTCTCCGAAAATTTCAAGAATCGCCTGTGCATCCTGAATCGTATGTTCGCGCAGGACAAGCCTGTCAGTTTCCATCACGGAGGATACAGTAACAGAATTCATATTATCTCTACCTTAAAAATCTTAATACACATTCTCGAGCAACCTCTTAAAGTAAATTCCTGCCGGTTTTCATGGCTTGAATCCCGCTAGGAGCGTGACCGAGAATGAAGCATCGGCATAAAGGTTCCACAATCGGCTACAATCCTCGTAGATTATTGTCAAATAGCGGTGCTATTCTCCTCAAATCTCCAAGAATTCTAACTCGACCGTGA
>JAIOSV010000060.1 GCA_021107435.1 Candidatus Sabulitectum sp.
ATCCCGCTGCCAGCAGCTCCCCGTTCTGAATGATAACGGGGCGAAGACGAACAGCGATGTAACCCGCCCGTCTGAAAGTGCCGCTTCCCGAAACCTCGCCCCAGCCGGATCGTATACGGGATATATCAGCGGTAACAAATCTTTCATACCCGTCTCCATCAAATTCTACAGCTGCAATTACGGGAACAGCTCCCAGCGATCTGACACTTCCCGGAACAACATTGACTGAAAAACTCTCATCGGGAGGAACGGGAATCATTACCGTTCTTTCCGGAAGAAGAACAGAACCGTCTTCAGCATTTGAGAACCCGGAAACGCTTACTCCGTAAAGCCCCTGATCAACCTGATCTATTGATACATCATCAAAGAACCACACCAGACCGGGGTCTGGATCAGTGTGAATGTCAAGAAAACTGGGCAGGGGAAGCAGGGCAATAAAAACAACTGCTGGAAACATTTAACCTCCGGCTACAGCTCTGAAAGTTGCAGGAGGGGCATGTCACCGTCTTCTTCTCCCGGAAGTCTCTCCTCAGCAGGGATAATTTCGGACTTGATTCTTGTTTCCTCCATGGCCACCATACCCTTCTGGGTATCAATGAAGGAGTTCATCTTCAGAAGAATTTCCATTCTTCTGTCCTGAAGCTCCCTAATGGCCTCTGTGAGAATCTGAACCCGTTTTCTGGCTTCGTCCAGCATTTTCTGAGCCTTCAGTTCAGCGTCTCTGATAATGAGATCAGCTTCACGGTTTGCCTCTTCCCTGGCCACATCGGCACTTCTCTGCTGTGCAACAAGCACTTCGCGCACAGCACCTTCCATGCGGTCGAAATCGCTTGCTCTCGCTCTGAGGACTTCCAGTTCCTTAGCCTCAATCAGGGTGTTCTCTGCAACATCCTCCCAGGCATCCGCAAGCATTTCTAGAAAGGCATCCACCTCTCCCGGATCATAGCCTCTCATACCCTTGCGAAATTTCTGCCGTCTTATGTCAAGCGGAGTTACGCGCACAAAGCCCCTCCATTTCCTTAGTGAGAACAAGTACCGGGTACAAAGAATGTCGTCTTAAATATCGCATATTCGAACCTGATAGCAAACTCATAAAACCCTACCCTCAATAAGGGAGAAAGTTTCTTGAACCAAAAAGTCTTCTTCCAAGACGCACCATGGTTGAGCCCTCCAGAACTGCGAGGCTGAAATCATCGCTCATACCCATGGAAAGTTCCGGCAGAACAACATTCAGTCTGGTTTCCAGTGAATCACGGATCTCCCTGAGATTCGCAAAAGCCCTTCTCTGCTCTGTCGGATCATTGCCAAGAGGACCTACGGTAAGGAATCCCCTCACAGACAGTTTGAGTTCAAGCGCTCTGCCCAGTACACTCTCAAGCAGATCAACGTCCGGTTGAAATCCCATTTTAGCCGATTCACCTGAGGTATTCACTTCGAGAAGTATTCTGGGATCTGCCTTCCTGCGTGCTATTTCTTCAATGATCTCTATCTTGTGAATCGCGTCAAGACAGTGGAAATCTCTCACTGCCTGTCTTACTTCTTTTCTGTGCAGAACGCCAATGGCGTGAAAAACAGCATACTCATTACCCAGCTGCCTGATCTTTCTGCCTCCCTCGGAAATTCTATTTTCACCAATGTGTCTTATTCCACACTCTACAGCTTTTGTAATGTATTCCACAGGATGTGTTTTTGTAACAGCCATGATCGTAACATCTTCTGGCTTTCTTCCCGCACTGCATGCTGCCTCTGCAATTTCAAAAAGAGCGGATTCTACATTTGCTTTTACTTTGAGAAGTTCTTCCATTTTCACCCCTTTGGATTTTCGTACTCCTTCTACATGTGTTCAGTATTATAATTCTATAGTGTCTACCACGATATACAGGGGTATCTTTGAAAAAAAGCATGTACTGTTCTGATCGTTGCTGCTGTTTTCACTGCGTCTGTATGCAGTGCTTCAAAGAAAGTGGTGTAGAGGGTCAATATGATGGTTGATTCAGCAAAAAAAAGTAGAGCATGGTTAGAAAGCGTTCTTCGAAGCACTGGATACAATCCCGCAGACCTTTTTTACTATTTTGTTCTCATCAGCGCTCCAATACTGCTAACAATATACAGGTGCTGCGGAGAAGCCCAGAATTTCCTTGTATACCTCCCTGCATTGGAAAACAGCGGGCAGGGTGAAGTTTACGCTTACCTGCTTGAGTATCTTTTCTTTTTTATTCTGATGCTGGCTATTCCTTTACTGATTTCAACGGTCTACGGCAAATCAGATATGCTGAAATCTCTGTTTGCTTTCACCGGGCTCAGGAAAAACCTCTTATGGTCACTGCTGGCAATTCTGGCTGTAGTCCTGCCATCGGCATATCACGCATCATCCATACCGTCTGTTTTTGCAGAGTACCCTCTGCCCAGAACTCTGCTGCAGAATCAACAGTTACTGCCTGCTTATTTTCTGGGACTCTTCTTCCTCTATTACCTTCCGTGGGAATTCTTTTTCAGAGGTTTTCTGCTTTTCAGCCTGAAGGACAAATACGGTACAATCCCGGCAATACTGATTCAAACCATTTCTTCGTGTCTTGTGCATATTGGTAAACCAACTCCTGAAATCATCGGATCCATTCCATTTGGAATCATATTCGGAATCATTGCAATCCGAACGAAAAACATCTGGATTGTTGTACTGCTCCATGCTGCCCTTGGTATATTCACAGATCTTTTCATAATTTATCAGGGGTAACTAATGTCCAAGGTTCTAATCACCGGCGCGAATGGTTTTATAGGCTCACACCTTGTCGAGAAATTTCTCAGGGAAGGTCACCAGGTCTACGGTCTTGTTAGAACCACTTCAGATTTGAGTCTCATAAAGGATATGGAAGTTTCTCTGTTATACGGAGATATAACCGATTACGGCAGTGTGGAAAAATCGTTGAATGGCATTGATCTTCTTATCCATAATGCCGGACTTGCTTCCGACTGGGGATCTATGGAGTCTTTCAGAAAGATAAATCTGGAGGGCACAAAGAATGTGACAACTGCTGCGGAAAAGAACGGCATCCGCCGCATAGTATACATGAGCAGTACAGCCATTCACGGATTCAATCATGAGCATCCTGCCAGTGAAGACGATACGAAAAATCCTGTGTTCAACTACGGCATCTCCAAACTTGAAGCTGAAAACTGGATTTTCACTTTTGGCAGAAAACATGGGATTGAAGTAACAGCAATCAGACCGGGGAATGTGTTCGGCCCCCGTGATCACACTTTCATTGAAAAATACATTAAGGCCATGACAAGTGGAAAGATTGCTTATGTGAACAAAGGGCAGAGTCTTACCTGTCCTACCTATATCGGCAATCTTGTTCACGGTGTCTATCTTGCCTCTTTCCATGAAAAGGCTCCGGGAGAAGCCTTCATTATCACTGACGGACTACGAATAAACTGGAAAAATTTTACAGAAGCAATTGCCGATCAGATGCAAATTCGTCACCCGGGATTAACTATTCCACTGGGGATGAGTATACTTCTGGCTTCAGCGGCAGAGGGATTCTACAGACTGCTGAGGTCTGATCATGCGCCTCTTATCACAAAATACCGCATGTATAATGCAGGCACAGATTATCATTTTTCAATACAGAAAGCGAAAGATCTTCTGGGATTTGAGGTTGTTACAGGTCTGGAAGAAGCAATTGAACAAACTGTTCTCTGGTTCAAAAAGAAACATGGACTTAACTAATGATCACCACAAGAAAGCAATTTGTCAGCGCACTAATGGTCAGTCTCCTGTATTTCTCGTGGATGTACTTCAAAATTGAGGTGCGTCTGGATCACCTGATCAGCTACGCCTGCTTCGCATTCCTGTATTTCTACAATGAGAAAACTCGCATGTTCTTCTTCGCAATGTGCCCGTTCATCATCTATATAACGGTTTATGATTCCCTCAGAGCATTCCCGAATTACATGTTCAATGCTGTGCATATTGAAGATCTTTATATTCTGGAAAAACAATTCTTCGGCGTTTTCTTTAACGGTCATCTGATCACACTTAACGAGTTTTTTGCTCACCATCAGCATGCTGTACTTGATCTCATTTCCGGCGTTTCATACATGACATGGGTGCCTATGCCTTTAGGGTACGCCATGTACCTGTATTTTACGGGGCGAAAGAATCTCTACATCAACATGGCTTTCCTTTTCGTCCTGACAAATCTTATCGGATTCTTTGTGTATTATCTCTATCCTGCCGCGCCTCCATGGTACATCGATGTCTACGGTTTTGAATTTTTTCCTGATACAGCATGTGTAGCCTCAAGACTGGGCAATTTCGATAATCTTGTTGGCTGGCCTATCTTCAAAACCTTCTACAGTGGAAATGCCAACGTGTTTGCCGCAGTTCCATCTCTTCACGCTGCCAACCCTGTAACCTGTCTTCTGGCCAGCTTCCAGCTTAAGAACCGTATTCTTTCAGCTGTCTTTTTTCTGGTTACCTGCGGTATGTGGTTTGGAGCAATCTACGGCAATCACCACTATTTTATTGATGTTCTCTCTGGAGCTCTGGTAGCTCTGGTGGCCTTCTTCGTTATTCAGGTTCTGCTCCGCAGAACTCCTGTAAACCAATATCTTCTCAGATACGAAAGAATAATCTGATAAAAAACAGGCTGCCGAAGCCGCCCGTGCAAACTTGCCGGGGATTACTCCCCGGCGAATTCAGTTTATCTGTTTACCAGTTCACAACCTTCAAGACCAACAATATTGAAGGATTCTCCTGCAACAGTTCCACGGATCTGAGTGCCAGCCCTATTCTCAAGCATTGCTGCACTGCCGGCATCATCTATCTCGGAAGCCATTTCACAGGCTACGCACTTGGAACCGGTCTCAGGGTTTGAAATGTCAACCCTGACCACAGCTCCTGAAGAAAGAGTAGAGGTTGTTGTAGAACTGTAATAACCCTCAACTGTTACTTCCATACCCATCCAGATGTTGAAAAGATCAAAGAACTCCTGAACAGCAATAGCGGAAGTACCGTCATAAATGAACGGGCTGATCTCCATGCCCTCTGCGGCTGAGGCATCAGGAACGATTGCACTTCCCAGAAGCTCAATTCTTCCAGTCCAGCTGTAATCGATTGTTCCCGAGGCAGTAATGAGTTCGCCGGCAGCAATTGTAAGATTCAGAGGCTCTTCAAATGTGAATGTCGCGAGAATCTCTCTCTCGCCGGCAACAGCGACAAGTTCAAGTTCGTCCTCAATTGTCATGCTGTCGCCGTAGAAAACATACGGGTATCCCTGAAGAACAACGATCTGTCCTTCCCAGGCGTAGAAGGCATTGTAAAGAGCAACTGCTGAAACCGGTACATCCGCTGTGATCAGAGATGGATCAAGCGTTCCTTCCGGATAAAGCGGGATAACTTCCACAGAGACGTCCTCTGTTACCTGTGCGCTGTCTGTGCCTTCTGAGACGGAATCATCTGCTGGTGCAGGCTGACCGGCTCCGCCGCAGGCAGCAGCAAAAGCAATCGTCAACGACAGTGTAACCTCTAGCAGCTTCTTCACAGCATCCTCCCTTTGAATAAGTTGAAGTAAAGAGGATGAATAAGCAGAGAGCCGCAGCAAGTCAACAAACGGAAAAACTCTTTTCTAAAAAAAGTGTCTGGCCAGACCAAGAACTCCCTGGCTCCAGGGAGCTCTGTGGGTTACTCCATCGCTCTTTTCAAATTTGTTCTTGTTGTCCAGATACCATTGATAGTTCCTGAGAAGGGCATCTTTGTTGGAATATTTGGGAGTAAAACCAATCAACTTCTCGGCCTTGTCAATGGAAACAAAGGAGTCTTTTGTGGCCGTCTTGTAAACCCAGGGATACAGCGGTGAAAGATTGAAAAAATCCAGAACCTCAAGAGCAAAGATTACCAGATGGGCAGGGGATTCCTTGATCTTCCTGCCGAAGCCAGCCTTATCCAGAACCACCTGGTAGTCTTCCCGCATTGTGGAAAACTCCTTTGCTCCAATGTTAAATTCTGTATTCACAGCATTGGTGTCAATGTGCTCTGCGGACATTATGATTGAATTGCATAGATCTTCAACATGAAGAAGCTGGTAAAGGTTCTCGCCTCTGCCGATCATCGGGAAACTTCTGCCCTCGGATGCCCACTGATAAAAGATAGCAAACACGCCAAGTCGTTCCGGTCCAACAAATGACTTCGGCCTGATGCTTGTAATTGTCATTCCCCTGTTACGGAACTGTTGAACCAGCTTCTCTGCCTCGATCTTTGTATGACCATAGGGCCCTACGCCCACAAGAGGATCGTTTTCAAAAAGGGGATGTTTTTCCGGAATCCCGTAAACTGCCGTAGACGAAATATAGATGCCTCGTTTTACTCCGTGTTCGTGTGCAGACTCAAGAACATTCCGGGTACCTTCAATATTGGTCGAAAGAATGTCTGATTTCTTGTAAAGAGGAAGAGCAGCCGCACCATGCATGAAAACATCAATTCCCTGGGACATGCACTCGTCAACTGCTTTCCTGTCCCTGACATCTACAATACGATGATCAATACGGTCTGCCATATCGGAGTAGTTGAAAGGCGCAATATCAATAGAGACAACCTCATGACCTTTCTCTACAAGAGCACGGATAAGATTTATTCCCAGAAAGCCGGAACCTCCGGTTACAAGCCATCTACTCATTCTGATCCCCTTCTGAAGGTGCTGTGTAATTTGTGGCTGGCAAATTAACCGGAACGGATTGAAAAGTCAAGAGGAAGAGCCGGGTAGACTCAACTCGCACAAACAATCTAACAGCAGCAACCTGTCTTCCGTGTTCATACTCTGAACACAACAACCACCAAACTGATCAAAATTCCGATATATTACGCAGGTTAAGGATATGTGTTCGTTTTCATTAAAGGAGCATCCGGATGAGATTCTTTTTCATAGTACTTTGTTTGTTGCCAGTTCTTGCATTTGCCGGTTCAGTAAATATTCTCTCCTCTTTCTACAGTCCCGACTGGTTTCCAAACGGCCTCGCGTGGGACGGAAATTACCTCTGGCTGCTTGGCGGACGCTATGACACTTTTTTCAAAATCAGCACAGGTGGAACGGTTATAGACTATTTCACTCCGGCAGAACCGGGAGGCTTCAATGGAGATGGAGCCGCGTTCGATGGAACGAACCTCTGGGGAATGTTCATAGAAACAACAAGCAACCCCGGGCAGGTATACGAGTACACAACATCCGGCACATATGTTTCTTCCTTTGAGTGTCCTGAAAGCATATGGCACTTCGGTATGACCTGGGATGGAAACAACCTCTGGGTATCATGCAGGAGTTCGCTGACGATCTATGAGATGAGCAAGGCAGGAACGGTTCTCAGTTCATTCCCGATTACCCACACAGGTGTTGCGGATATGGCCTGGAACGGAACACATCTGTTCTATGCTGCCAAGGACGATAAGCTCATTGTTGAAGTGACCACAGGCGGAGTTGTTGTGGACACATACGATATGACAATAATTTCAAGCGGTATGAAACCAACAGCTCTTACATTTGACGGAAACAATTTCTGGGTATCAGATCAGAACAGCGACTTCATATATCAGGTGGAACTCACCGGAACTGGATTGCAGCGTCACACTTTTGGAAGTATTAAGGCTCAATTTCTGTAAACAGCGGGCTTCATCAGGGATATGATATGATCATGCCAGCTTGAGGATTCCCCTCTACCGGAGGGGAATTCGGAAGGTGCCATCCGGTGTAACCAGAGCAGCTTCCAGAGTACAATCACCCTGATATCCAGTCTCTGTCATCCACTCTGCCGCGGCATTACGAAGTCTGGTGAGCTTTTTCTCGTCAATTCTCTGAAGAGCCTGCTTCTCGCCGCCTGTGAGTGTGGATTTGACTTCCACAAATAATACAGTATCTCCATTTTCCAGAATGAGATCTATCTCCCCGGAGGAAGATCGCCAGTTTCTTTCCAGTACTCTGAAACCGAGATTCTCGTAGTGACGGGCTGCTTTTATCTCAGCAGCCCTGCCTGGATTGGGAGCGTCCAGAGGAAAAAGAGACATCTGTCCGGTCTGGTACATGTTACTCAAAGGCGCAAAAGACATTCTGTGCAGTGGGCACGGACCCGTTCTCTTGAGAACATCTATATGTGCCGCAGTTCCGTAGCCTTTGTGTCTGTCAAAACCGTACTCAGGAAACTCTTCGTGAGCCTTCAGCATAATATCGTCTCTGGTAACCTTTGCAATCACGCTTGCCGCAGCAATTGAAAGGCTTTTCGAGTCTCCCTTTACAAGAAATCTGGAGGGCGCGTCAAGACCTGCGACACTGTTTCCATCAATCAGGAATACATCTGCGACGCGGTGAAGAGCAGTCATTGCTCTTCTAAATGATGTTCTTACGGCCCATGTCATTCTGTTCCTGTCTATCTCTGAGGAAGTAACAATACCCAGAGAAACAGCCTCAGCTGAATCCTCGATAGCAGGCTTCAGTCTTCTTCGTGATTTATCTGTAAGTTTCTTGCTGTCAGTAAGGATATCGTTGTCAAAATCAGGTGACAAAATCACCGCACAAGCAACAAGAGGACCCGCTAAAGGCCCTCTTCCCGCTTCATCCAGGCCGGCAATTACGCCATACTCAGATCTGTAACGCTGATCAAAAAGGTAAAGTTCTGACACTTTACTTTTTGTAAACTCTGCGTTCCTTGATTCTTGCTGCGCGCCCGGTCTTCTTCCTGAGGTAGAAGAGCTTGCTTTGACGAACCTTACCGTGTCTGGTAATTTCGATTCTGGCAATTCGCGGGGAGTTCAAGGGGAAAACCCTCTCTACACCCACACCGCCTGATATCTTTCTTACCATAAAGGTTTCATCAATTCCGCCGCCTCTGCGGGCAATCACAGTACCCTCAAATATCTGTACTCTGACCTTGTCGCCCTCAATCACCTGATAGTGAACACGAACGGTGTCACCCGTCCGAAAATCAGGAATATCTGTTTTGATCTGTTCCTGACTCACACTTCTCAGCAGTTCATCCATTATCCTGCTCCTTCGCGCGATCCGCCTCTCTCATTATTTCAGCGAACCGTATTTCAGTCTCTACTTCATCACAATTCACAAGCAGATCAGGTCTGACTTCTCTGGTTTTTGTCATAGCAGCCCTGAAACGCCACTCAGCTATTAAGGCATGGTTACCGGACAGGAGTTCCTCTGGAACTTTCATCCCCAGATACTCTGCCGGACGGGTGTATCTCGGATAATCAAGAAGACCCGTCGCGAAACTGTCACTGCGCGCCGATTCCAATCGCCCCAGTACCCCGGGAAGCCATCTGAACACAGCTTCAATAAGGTACATGGCCGGAATCTCGCCGCCTGAAACTACCGCGTCACCAACACAGATCTCATCGGTAACCACCTTACGGCGGAACCTTTCATCAACCCCTCCGTATCTGCCGCAGAAAACAATAAGCTTTCTGCATTTAGCCAGTTCTCTGGCGAAATTGGTATCCAGCGGTCTGCCCTGCGGGGTCATCAGGGCAACTCTGGCTCCTTCCCTCCAGGATATCTCCTCAAGAGTATCGAAAAGCGGTTCCGGTCTCAGAACCATCCCGGCACCACCACCGAACTGGTAGTCGTCCACTGAGCCTCTCTTATCAACCGGGTGCTCGCGTATGTCATGCACCCTCACAGAAGCTAAGCCCTTTTCCAGCCCTCTTCCAATCACTCCTGTTTCCAGGAACGCAGAGAACAGATCGGGAAATACAGTGGCAACCGCCACTCGCAGAGCAGGTTCTATATCTCCTCCAGTCCTTCCGGCAAGTCGACCGTGATGGTTCTTTCTGCCAAATCGACCTGCCCGGTAAGGGCAAGTACCAGTGGAACAGAGAACAGTCCCCTGTCTCCCCTTGCAATCAATTGAGGATTAGAGTTGTTGTACTCAACTTCTTCAATCGGAAATTCTTTTCCACGGGAGATAACAGTGAACTCAGAGAATCCGTAAACAGGAAGCGGAAAACCTGGTTTCAGTACCTGATCAATATCAACTTCAATGGATTCCCCGATAAATTCTGCCGCCTGTGTTTTCTTCCATACTTCAGAGCAATCGACGGTTACTCGTTCGTTGTCCCGCTTTCTGGATCTGGTTACAGTGAGAATACAATCACCAGTATACAGAACAGTTCCCTCTTCGAGAGGTGCAGCAGGTCCGAACACGAAAAGCTTCAGGATCATTCTCCCTCGCAAGCCGTGGGTTCTCTCAACGTAACCGTAAATTACTCTTTTCTCCATCGTCAGTCCATTATTTCTATTGTGGCCTTCTGACCGTTTCTGGCCGCAGCTGAACGAACTATCATCCTCATGGCCTTGGCAATTCTGCCTTCCTTGCCGATAACGCGGCCGAGATCGGCTTCCTCAACTCTGAGCTCGTATACTGTCATGTCTTCCTGGGTAGTTTCCTCAACGGTTACTCCTTCGGGATTCTCAACCAGGGTGCGGGCCATGTGTTCAACGAGTTCTCTCATTTCATCCTCCGGTTTTAGAAGTTAGCGGGTAACAGTCCTAAAATGTTAACTACGAGTTTCTGCTTTCACCCTTGATGAATACAGTCTCGGGTACAACACCTTCTTCACCCTGCAGAATACGGTTCCATTTTGCCATCGTACCTGTTTTGCGAAGCAGGCTTCTCATGGTATCAGAAAGCTGTGCTCCATTGCCAAGCCATTTGAATACCTTCCCCTCGTCAACTTTCATCTCAAGGGGCTTCCTGAGCGGATCATAGTATCCCAGTATCTCAATGAAACTGCCACTGACAGCTCTGCGTGAATCCGCAGCCACTATCCTGTAGAATGGGGTCTTAGCGCTTCCCATTCTTCTAAGTCTGATCTTTACCAATCGTCACCTCCAGTTTTGCGCGCGAACACTAACGAAACAACGCTGCCATTCCCCTGTTGCTGCGCATTCCTTTCATCATCTTCTTCATGGTTCTGTATTCTTTAAGCAGACGGTTTACATCCATTACTGTTCTGCCGCTGCCTTTTGCTATTCTTTTTCTTCTGCTTCCATTAATAATTTCCGGGCGAAGTCTTTCTTTTGCCGTCATGGAGTTTATTAAAACCTCCATTTGTGTAAAGTGAGAGGAATCCAGGTCAGCGCCGACAGGTCGCATTCCCTTAGGGAGCATGGCCATCAATTCGCTGAGAGAACCCATTTTCTTTATTTTTACGAGTTCCTTCCTGAAATCTTCAAGATTGAATGAATTGCTCTTAATCTTTTTCTGAAGTTTCGCGGCTTCCTTCTCGTCAAACATTTCCTGTGCTTTTTCAGCCAGACCTACAACATCACCCATGCCCAGTATTCTTCCAGCCATTCTGGGAGGATCAAACTCTTCAAGACCCTTTACGCTTTCGCCAACACCGATAAACTTTATGGGCTTTCCTGTTACTGATCGAAACGACAGAGCGGCCCCTCCTCTGGAATCTCCATCCATCTTTGTAAGAACAGCTCCCGTGAACCCGATTTTCTTATTGAATTCCAGAGCTACATTCACTGCATCCTGACCTGAGAGGCCGTCAAGAACAAGAAGTGATTCGTCCGGGTGAGTTACCGATTTTACCCTCTCAAGCTCATCCATTAGAGCACTGTCAACATGAAGCCGACCGGCAGTGTCAACAATGACAATGTCGTTGTACTGCAATGAAGCCTTATGAATTGCCGCCTTTGCCACTTCTGCCGGATTCTTCTGGCTCCTGTCGCAGTAAAACGCAGTTCCGGCTTTTTTTGCCATAACCTCAAGCTGATCAATAGCCGCCGGTCTCTGAAGGTCAGCGGCCACAACCATGCAACGACGGTTGTGTTTCTTCTGTAAAAGATATGCCAGTCTGGCGGCAGTAGTTGTTTTTCCCGATCCCTGAAGGCCAAGAAGGAGAATCACATGCGGTGGTTTCCCGGTAAACACAAGCCTCTCAGCAGTTGTTCCAAGAAGCTCTACTATCTGATCATTGACAATCTTAACAACCTGCTGCCCGGGGGTAAGGCTCTTAAGAACCTTTTCTCCCAGAGCTTTTTCCGCAACTTCGCTGACAAACTTTTTTGCGACCTTGAAATTTACATCAGCTTCCAGCAGCGCTCTTCTGATCTCCCGCATGGCATCGCTGATGTTGCTCTCTGTAAGAATCCCTCTTCCTGAAAGGTTCCTGAAAGTCTGTCCCAGTCTATTCGAGAGTTTATCAAACAACCGCAATCACTCCTCTTTAATAATAAAACGTTGTTTACTTCAATTGCACTGCCTCAACAGGGCGCACAAAACCCCCTGCAAAGTCAAGCGATTATAATTAATTTGAAAAGGTTGTCAACCTAAAAAGACGATTCTCCATGCCCTGCGGGGCATATGATTGTTCTGTCATTTCCGTCCACAGCCATGATATAAAGTTGACTGGTCGAGGGACACACCAGGAGAGAATCTTCCAGGAGAGGCTGGGGAATTTCCGTATAGACTGTATCCTGCAGATATTCCAGTTCCCGCATTTGAAAAATCAGTTCCTCACGGTTGATCCTGCAACCGTTCTCGGTCAATCTCTCTTTAATCATATCAATATTGGAGGTTGCAGTTCCACAGGCTGTAACAAATAAAAAAGCAGCAATACATATCAGAGTATTTTTCATGAGTTACACCTTCAACGAGTCAATTGCCCCGGCTCGATCAGATGAGGAAGTGATGTATGAGCCGCTGACAAGAACAGATGCGCCTGCATCAACCAGTTTTTTTGCATTGGAGGAATCAACCCCCCCGTCAATGGAAATAAGAACATCTTCCCGCCCTGCGTCGTCCAGAATTCTTCGAACAGCGCGGATTTTTCCGTGCATGGCAGATATGTGCTTCTGCCCGCCATAGCCGGGATTCACGGTCATTATCAGTACAAGGTCAAGCAACCCGGCAACCCAGCGTACGATCTCAGGTGGTGTCGCAGGATTAAGAGCCAGTCCCGGGGAGCAGCCAAGTTCCCTGATTCTTCCAAGAACACGGTGAATATGTTTCTCAGATGATTCGGGGTGAATGGTAATGTACCTGCAACCGGCCTTCGCGAAATCCTCAACAAGAGCCGCCGGTCGCTCCACCATTAAATGAGCGTCTACAGGTATGGAAACCTCCGAGCAGATGGATCGGGCTACCCCCGCACCGAAAGTAAGAACCGGCACAAAGACACCGTCCATCACATCAAGGTGTATCCAGTCTGCACCGTCCCGTTCAAGTTCTGCCGCAGCGTCAGCAAGTCTCCCGTAGTTGCATCCGAGAATTGAGGGGGCAACTAAGGATTTTGTCATTACCACTCCCCCCAGCCTCCGGCACCAATAGCACCTGTAACCACAGATACAGTATCACCCTGCGTATAGTTCTCTCCGGAATAAGGGAACTGTTCCAGCACAGTGCCTTCCTTGAGAATATCAGTAACTGGCCGTTCCTCAATAATCCGCATGACAAGTCTTCTGCCGACAAGAATACTCTCGGCTTCAGCAACCCTGAGCCCGACAAGAACAGGTACGCCGGTCCAGCCTGATGACACCAGCAACCTCACAGGCCGTCTTACTGAGATACTGTCACTGAACCATGGGGCAACTGCTATGACCTGCCCCTCGGGAATGGACGGATGTGGAATTCTTGTTCTACCTGCGGTGTAAAGCTGCCAGTCAGCTATTTTCTCTTCTGCTCTGCTGGCTGAAAGACCAACAATGGAATCCGGATAAAACGGTCTGAATAAAGGTCCGACATTCCAGAAAATGTTGATGGGAGCTCCTCGTGGAACCTGAGTTCCCGCAGGCGGGTCCTGTCTTACTACCGTACCCATAGTCTCGAAATTACCATATTCAGTCCATTGACCGGCAAGAACAAGATTACCGCCTTCGATGCTGCTCTGAGCCTCAGATCGTGTCATGCCAAGCACATCAGGTACTGTTACCGGCACAGCAGATGCCCCCATGGATGAAATAAACACAGGTGTGTCAAACACCATAGGCGCTGATATAATGCCTGAGAGAAAACCCAGTCCGGCACCTACTATCGCAAGTATCACAAAAAACAGAATTTTATTCAAGAGAACCCCATCTTCCAGTCCCGGGACATGCATGATGAACAAATGCCAGGCAATCCGTGGCAGAAATCAACCATCCTGCGAAAAATAAGACCTTTTGTGCGGTCTCCGCAACCACTACCCCTGAATTATACCCGAAATCCAGACTATCAGGAGAGCAATGGCCAGTGCCGGAAGAAAGCTGGCCAGTCTGATCTTCTTCAATTCAAGCATGTGAATTGCAATTCCCAGCATAATCACCCCACCGGTTGCAGTAAGCTCTGAGATCGTTTCAGCAGTGAGAATCTGACTGAAAAGAGAAGAGCCCATGGTTAAAGAACCCTGCGTGATTAATACAACAAGTGCAGAAAAGGCAACACCCATGCCCAGTGCAGAATACAAGGCTGGCTGTATTGACCAGAGTACCGGTCATCAGCTCCCCCCGTCCAACCCTAAATCGCTGGCGACTGCTCTCATGCCGTCAATCACATCCTGAATCAGCTCAGTTATCTCAATCCCCAGCATTTCCGCTCCGTTTTCTATTACCTGACGATTGGCCCCTGCGGCAAAATGCTTATTCTTCCACTTCTTCTTTACCGATTTTACCTTCAGATCCATAAGACTCCGGGAAGGTCTGACCAGGACACAAGCAGTAATCAGACCGGTGAGTTCATCAATTGCATACAGGTATTTCTCCATTGTTGATTCAGGTTTAACATCACTGCAGAGATCCCAGGCATGAGAAACCACTGCTCTGACATAATCCTCCGGCCAATCTATTTCTTCAAGTATCTCACGAGTCTTAGCGCAATGCTGTTCCGGGAACATTTCATAATCAAGATCGTGTATCAGCCCGATTATCCCCCACTTTTCCGGGTCTTCTCCTGTTTTTCCCGCAATATGGCGCATAACAGCTTCTACTGAAAGGGCGTGCTTAATAAGTGACTCACTGGTGTTGAATTCTTTGAGCAACGCGAATGCTTCTTCTCTTGACGGAACCCTGCTCATTATGTCTCCCTTTCTACATCAGTGACATGATTGATCTGAATCTATGGAATTCCGTATCCACCGGGAGCCCATCAAACCAGTTTTCAACATCAACTGTAAATATGTGCCTTTTCAATTCCGTTGTTTCCTCCTGAGTACTGTTTCCCGGATGCAGGTTCACGCTATTTGTTGAGTGTCTGCCTCTTCGGCTGCTTCAGCATGTTCCTGTCAAGCAAGTCAGTTCAGCAGGTAGGTTCTGAATCCGCCGCAAGTGAAGAGAAACTCGTAATCGCTCATGTGTTCATCCAGCCATCCTGAGTTGCTGAGATAATCATAAATCCGGAATCCGGGAGGACAGCCCTGGCATGTCACTTCTGCGCAGATAAAAACGAGTGCAGGCCTGTTAATTTGAATGTCCATTCCCAGCTCCGCAAGGAATTGCGTTTCCTCATTGGTCATGTCAGGGGGTGATCTGTAACAGAAGCCTGATGAACTGTAAGCTGCTGTATCACTGTAAATCAGTGCGATAGGAAAAGCTGACATGAATCTTGTTCCAGGCAGTCTATCGGCATAAACCAGTGTCGGATATTTAGGATAGACAGAAGTGGAAATGAAAGATATCCGCTCGCCGGGATCCGAGTATATCTCGATGACCTTCAGAAACTCGTCCATATTTGAGTACATGGAATCCGCTGCTTGCCGGAAGGAATTTCCTGTCAGTATCAGGCAAACAGCGACCGGAGCAAGCAACAAAACGATATTGATCGATCTTCCCGCAATTCCTTTCGATTCGTATTTTTCATACAGAACAGCAACGGAAACGGTTATCAGCACTGCTACGAGCCCGAATGCCGGAAACAGATGGTAAATCCAACCCTTGTGCTGAAGAAAGAATAAACCTATTGCAAGAGTCGATGCAGCAAGCAGTAATTCGAGGAGATGCCTGGTTGCATACTTGTTTCTGAACATCGCAAAACCGGAGAGTATTGCGCTTCCGAGAAATTGAAACCAGAATCGCAGGTTTCCAAGTATCATTGCAGGAATTGATACATTGTATGAGTGGTAACCGGCTGCAATAACAGGTATCCATCTGGTAAAGAAGGGGGATTGTATGGAGCCCGGCAGCAGAAGCAGATGAACAGCAAAGAAAAGCACAACAGAGTATACTGCAATCATTTCCGGTGATCGATATTTTTTCTTTCCCCCCATACGCACTCTCATCAGGACTTCGATCAGAACGACCTGGGCAAAAAAGGATGGTTTACACAGCATAAGAATGCCAGTAAGGAAACCCGTCAGCAGTGCTGTTGGAATGCTTACTCTGACATCCTGCATTCTGGAGTACCTGACGAACAGGAATGGAAGCCATGCAAGCAGGAACAGATGCTCCCTCTGTCCGAAATTCCCACCGCTGTAAGCCTTTAACGACAGAATCAGCACCGATGAAGCGATAAGGGTTGCTCCTGTCCAGGTACGGAACAGCCCTGACCTTCGCACCAGCAAAAGCACGATAAAACAGCTGTAGAAAGTGAAAACAAGAACTCCCGCAGCGAACACCGGCGGCACGTCCACACCAAGTATATTCGACAGCAGAACCGGTGGAACATGAATGTACTGCGCCATATGCAGATTTGTTTCAACATGATCCACAAAAGGAACACTTCCTGTGGAGATAAGCCTTCCGCACTGGAGCAGAAGCGCACAGTCATGATTCAGCAGCAAACCTGAGAACGAAACGGCAAAAACCATAATCAAAGCACAGACCAGCAAGACTGCTATCGAGCTGTTTCTTGAATCGGGTAGGCAATCAGGTTTCAATTCGTTTGCTCCTCCAGGTTGATTTTCATCCATCACTGACAGAACCTAAACCTCTGTTACATCATAGTGATTGAGATACAGCGGCTTGCATAAGAAAGCAAAAGCTTCAACGCATCACAGTTAATCCGGAATAATAAACAAATGTCTTTTGTATATCCAGAGCTGATAAGCAGAAAATTCCTGGCGGATTTCTCCTCCCCCAGTCGCTCCGAAATATTTTGCGAACAACTCAGTCTTTCTTTCAGATTCCTTCAACCCGGACCCATCACAGGTTGCTGTCAATTCTTCTTTTCATCACATGTGGTAATCTGACAGAGAGGAATTCCTGGATTGAATGATGAACGACAAAGATCTGACCGGATTCATTGAAACTGATTCATTAAGAATGCTCTGAAATCTTCCGGCTACTGATTTTCTGTAACTACCTTTCATTGACCGAAAGGGGCTTTCTGTGTTATTGTGGCAAAGATACTGAGACGCAAGAGAGGCGAAGGGGAAGCAAACTCATACAATAGAAACAGAGGCACATCATGTTGAACGGGCTTTACACCAGAAGAGCTGAGGTATCACTGAGAAACGAACAAGATGCAGTTGCTGAACTGGCAAGCAAACTTCACATGGAAAAAATGGGTGCTGTTATCTTCTTCTGCTCAGCGGACTACGACCTCATGAAGCTCGGAACGGCAATTGACAAGACATTCTCCTGTCCTGTTGTCGGTTGTACCACCGCTGGAGAGATTTGTTCAACTTACGGAAATGGCGGAATAGTAGCAGTCAGCTTCTCTTCTGAAGCTTTTCGTTTTCACTCTCTTCTGATTGAACGGCTGCATGAGGTTGAGTTTGAAACAATGAACTCTAAAGTACATGACCTGGAAGAAAGCCTTGAATTTTCAAAAGGATTTGATCCCGAGAAAATGTTTGGTTTCCTGCTTATTGATGGCCTGTCAATCATGGAAGAAACTGTCACTGCTGCTTTGTACTCCGCACTTCGCGGTGTCTCAATAATTGGAGGATCCGCTGGCGACAGTTTGAAATTCAAGGAAACAAGCGTATTCGCTAATGGGCGATTTGTAACAAATGCCGCTGTTCTTACGATTGTGGAAACACTGTTACCATTCAAAACATTCAAATTGCAGCACTTTGTTCCATCCGACAAAGAAATGGTAATAACGGAAGCAGATTCCTTCAAAAGAATCGTGTACGAAATCGATGGTGGACCGGCTGCCGAAGAATACGCGGAGATCATAGGACTTAAGGCAGAAGAGCTGACTTCGCAGATATTTGCCATGTATCCGGTTATGCTGCAGATTGGTGATGACTGGTATGTGAGGTCTATTGAGAAAGTGAACGACGATGGAAGTCTTACCTTTTTCTGCGCAATCGATAACGGCTTGCCATTAACCGTTGCAGAAGGAGTCGGGCTTGTTGAAACCCTCAAAGAAAAAGTGGAGGAGATTCAGAGGGAATTCCCTTCAATCGAACTGACTCTTGGATATGACTGCATATTGCGCCGTCTTGAAATCAACGAGAAAAACAAAAGTAAAGAAGTCGAGGCAGAGCTGAACAAAATCAACTTTATCGGATTCAGCACTTTCGGTGAACAATTCAATTCCATTCATGTTAACCAGACTCTTACCGGGGTCGTTTTCGGCAGCGAACTACAGGCATAATATTATGTGTACAACAGAAGATCTGAGGCAGAAACTGACCTGCCTTGAAAAGCAACTGGTAAAACAGAAGAAGATAAACGCTTCACTGAAGGAAAGAGTGAAACGAAGCATCCGGTCAACTGGAGATTCCTATTCTGTCTTCGAGAATAACATCCTGCTACAGGAACAAATAAAAGCCAGGACAACCGACCTGGAAAATGCAAAACTGGCTGCGGAAATGGCCAGTAAGGCAAAAAGCGAATTCCTTGCAAACATGAGCCATGAGATCAGAACACCCTTGAACGGTGTACTGGGAATGAACACTCTCCTGATGGATACAAAACTTACTGACGAGCAGCGCAGGTATGTCAACACCGTAAGAAGCAGCGGTGAAGCCCTTTTGAACATAATCAATGATATTCTGGACTTCTCAAAAATAGAGGCTGGAAAACTGGAACTTGAAGATGTCAACTTCAACCATCTTCTAACTCTCGAAGACTTCGCTGAAATAATGGCAGTAAAAGCAGATGCAAAAGGAATCGAATTCATTTGTGCTTCGGCGCCGGATATACCCACAATGCTGATTGGCGATCCTGGAAGGCTCCGACAAATCCTCGTGAATCTTACGGGAAATGCAATCAAGTTCACTGCTGAAGGAGAAGTATCTGTAACAGCCACACTTGCTTCATCAAATAAGGATGATATCACCATAAGATTTTCAGTAAAGGACACAGGTATGGGTATCCCTGAGCGCAAACAGCAGAAGCTGTTTGAAAGCTTTACTCAGGCAGACTCCAGCACTACAAGACAGTTTGGCGGTACAGGGCTGGGTCTTGCAATATCCAAACAACTCGCTGAACTCATGGGCGGTGAGATTGGTGTAAACAGCGAACCTGGACGGGGATCGGAATTCTGGTTCACCGCTGACTTCAAAAAATCTGACGCTGCAGTACAGAAGCTTATGCAACCTGACGCACTCAAAGGTATTCGTGTTCTTATCGTGGACGACAATACCACCAACAGGGACATCCTTTCAACTCAATTCAGGATATGGGGAATAAGAACGGAGGAAGCCGAAGACGGTCCATCCGCGCTCAGAATCCTCTACGATTCAGTTGACAGTAATGATCTATTCAGAATTGCGGTACTTGATATGCAAATGCCCGGGATGGATGGGGAAACCCTCGGAAGAGTAATTAAATCCGACAGGAAACTGCAAGACATCCACTTGCTTATGATGACATCACTGGGACAGCGGGGTGATTCGAGAAGAATGAAGGAGATAGGCTTTTCTGCGTATCTGACGAAGCCGGTAAAACAATCCGAACTGTTTGAAGCACTCGCAGTACTGGTAGGCATGAAAACAGTATCAAAAAACGATCTTGTAACGAAGTACTCTCTTAGCGAAATGAAGCTTGACAAGTTCAGGATTCTTCTGGTTGAAGACAACATCACCAACCAGCAGGTGGCCATGGGAATTCTTAAGAAAACAGGTGTTCGCGTTGATGCCGTTGCAAATGGTCTTGAATCTGTTTTGGCTCTTGAACAGGTTCCATATGATCTGGTGTTCATGGATATACAGATGCCTGTAATGGATGGACTGGAAGCAACCAGAGCGATCAGAAGCCCTGACTCAAATGTGCGAAATCGTAATGTACCAATAATTGCCATGACAGCTCATGCCATGCAGGGAGACAAAAACAGGTGTCTTGAAGCAGGAATGAATGACTATCTGTCGAAACCTGTCAGTCCTCTTCCTATGGCAAAGGTGTTGAAAAAGTGGCTTGACTTTAAAGCTGAACTTGTTCCTGGGAAAACAGAGCAGCCATCAGAAAATGCAATTGGTGCGGATTGTATCAGCATTTTTAATGCAGAAGAATTCCTTGAGCGAATGATGGATGACAGAAATCTGGCCAGTCTGATAATCCAGGAATTCCTTAAGAATACACCTGTGCTCATTGCTGAATTGAATAATCATATTCAGAACAACACTCTGACTAAAGCCGGACATGTTGCTCACTCCCTGAAAGGCTCTGCGGCAAACCTCAGCGCTTCTCTGTTTGTAAAGACCGCTTTTGAAATTGAGCAGGCTGGAGCTGCGGGAAACACATCCCTTCTGAAGAAGCTCCTGCCAGTTCTCAAGGATCGCTTCGATGAGCTTAAGGAAGCTCTTCTGCACTTCTAAGCTTTCCTGAATACACCGGTGGAAAGGTATCTGTCGCCTCGATCAGCTACCAGCACCACAAGTGTTTCACCCGGACTCATGTCTTGAGCCACCTGAACCGCCGCACTTACTGCTGCGCCTCCACTCATGCCCGCAAACAAACCCTCTTTCAGAGCCAGTTCTCTGGTCATTGAAAAAGCATCCGAATCAGATTGGCTGATGATGCTGTCCAGACGATTCTCATCAAATATCGCCGGCATCACAGATTCCTTCATATTCTTCAAGCCCTGAATACTGTGACCAGGCTCAGGCTCCACTCCAATTATCCGGATGTCCGGTGAAAACTCCTTCAACCCGCGACTGACTCCCATCAGCGTTCCGCCGGTGCCCATTCCGGCAACAAAGGCGTTTATTCCACCGGCAGTCTGTCTGATGATCTCAGGAGCAGTTGATTCGTAGTGACTCAACCAGTTTGCGCTGTTGCTGTATTGATCCGGCATGTAGAACTTGTCCGGCTCTTCACCAAACAACTGTTCTGCCAGAGAGACAGCTCCGTCTGCTCCACGCTCTCCGGGTGACAGAACAAGCTCGGCACCAAAGGCGGAGAGTATGTGTCTCCGCTCCACACTTACACCTTCTGGAAGAACCAGTTTAACCTTGTAATCCATTGCAGCTCCGACCATTGCCAGACCAATCCCTGTGTTCCCGGATGTAGCTTCCAGTATGGTCTTCCCCCCGTCAAGAAGCCCCCTTTTCTCAGCATCCCTCACCATCCACAGGGCGGATCTGTCCTTCACTGAACCGCCGGGATTTGTTCCCTCAAGTTTCAGAAGTATCCTGGCGCCACCCTCGGAAGCCAGGTATCGGAGCTGCACCAGCGGTGTATTTCCAATAGAGCTAAGAATTCCCTCGATATTCTTCATCATTGCATTTCCCCTTAACGCAAAAAATCCCGCGACCTTCCGGCCACGGGCAATTGTAATTGAATGTTCAGACTATTTTACAATACAAACCCCTCTGCCGATACAGAAATGTCAGCAGAACAACAAAAAAATACAGCGCTGTGGTTTGTTTTCTTCATCATGGGAACAATTCTACAAAACAGGATGCGGCTTTGTCAAAAAGGGGAGCCCGAAGACTCCCCGCAAATTGATGACAGATTGCTTACTTCTTTATGATTCCGATTGGAAGCACAATTCGTCCCTTGTCCTCGTTCAGTACTTCAGCAGCTGCAAGATAAACGGCCGAAAGACCGCAGAGTATTCCCTCATAGCCGGAGAACTTAAGAAAGAAGGAAGGCATTGTGAACCAGTGATCCACAGCAAGCAGCCAGAAAAGTACTGTGACTGACGCAAATACAATCTGGATTGCTCTGTGCTTCCCGAAGGTTGCGAACCAGAGCCAGAAAGCAAGAAGCCCCCACATAAACAGATACCAGCCCAGAAAGATCTTGTCCGCTCCGCCCTTCATGATAATGAACACAAGAGTGATCCAGAAAAACCCGAAGCTGGTGAAAGCAGTTGTACCGAATGTGTTGCCTTTTTTGAATTCCATTATACCTGCGACAACCTGAGCAAGGCCTCCAAAGAAAATCCCCAGGGCGAGAATGCTTGGATCGTTCAGTTTAAAGAATCCTGCGTTGTGAATGTTAAGGATCGTTGTGGTCATTCCAAATCCCATGAGACCCAGGGGCGCCGGATTCGCCAGCGTGTTTGCGCTCATCTGTCTTTCCTCTCAAGTATTTAATAAAAGTTTATTGTGTAGCCGCAGAGGCGATTCTACAATACATGGAGCAGGTTTGTCAAACAAAAGGGGAGCACAACAGTGCCCCCCCCTTTTTAGCAACGGCTACATGCCGTACTTGTCTATTATGCCCTTCTTATCCAGACCAAGAATGCCATATTTCTCACCGATTTTTCTGAAAGCGGCAACGGCTTTGTCTATGTGTTCCTTTGTGTGCGCGGCAGAAAGCTGAACTCTTATTCTTGCGGCACCTGACGGTACAACCGGGAAGAAGAATCCAATAACATAAATACCTTCAGCGTACATATCACGAGACATATCATTGGCAAGTTTTGCGTTATACAGCATTACCGGCACTATTGGTGTGTTGCCCGGACGAACACAGAGTCCGGCCTCTTCAATACCCTTGCGGAAGTAAGCGGTATTCCATTCCAGCTTGTCGCGCAGGTCTGTGTTTGATGTTACCAGATCAATAACCTTGATTGAAGCGTTCACAATTGGCGGTGCCATGGAATTTGAGAAGAGGTATGGTCTTGCGTTCTGGCGACAGAGCTCAATAAGCTCTTTTCTGCCGGATACACAGCCACCTGAAGCTCCTCCGAGACCTTTTCCAAAAGTTGTGGTAATTAAATCGACCTTATCAATTACATTGAAGTGCTCGTGAGTTCCCCGTCCTGTCCTGCCAATGAAGCCGGACGCGTGTGACTCGTCAACAAGAATCATCGCGCCGAATTCATCACAAAGAGCGCACATCTCATCCAGCGGGGCAAGATCACCGTCCATGGAAAAAACACCATCTGTTACAACAAGAACATGACGCTTGTCCTGGTGAAGCTCCAGCTTTTTCTTGAGATGCTTCATGTTCATGTGCTTGAAAGTATCATACTGCGCGGAGCAGAGCTTAATGCCATCGATAAGAGAAGCGTGGATAAGTCTGTCGGCCAGAATAAGATCCTCCGGGCCGAGAATTGATTCAAAGACACCGGAGTTCGCATCCATGCAGGATGGGAATAGAAGAGTATCTTCCATACCGAGGAATTCAGAAACTCTGTCCTGAAGTTCCCTGTGAATATCCTGCGTTCCGCAGATGAAGCGCACGGAACTCATGCCGTATCCACGTTCGTCAAGACCTTCGTGTGCAGCCTTAACCACATCCGGGTGACTTGAGAGACCAAGGTAGTTGTTCGCGCAGAAGTTCAGAACTTTAGCCTTTGGGGCACCTTCCGGAAACTCAACCTCTATTTCAGCAGCCTGAGGAGAACAGATAAATCTCTTCTCTTTGTAGATACCCTTATCTCTAATCGCCTGAATGTCTTCCGCGAACAATCCTCTCGCTTTTGCGCTGTAAGCCATTATTCCTCCCGTCAGTCCTGGAATCTGCGAACAAGTTCACAGATTTTGTTAACTGTGTCAAATGCCTCAGGGGTTGCTTCTTTGTCGGGAAGGGAGACATGACACTTCTTCTCAAGGAAGACCTTCAGGGAAACCATGGAGAAACTGTCAACGATGCCGGAAGAGATAAGGGGGGTATCGAAGTCAACCTCTATATCGTCGTCTTCATCCACATACTCGTCAATCACATACTCAAGAACCATATCTTTCATTTCATCAGCCATAACAGTTCCTCTCTTTAATCGTCTTCAAGGGTTGAAAGATCGCCAACTTCCTCGCCCCACTCAAGTGCCTTCAGATATCTTCTCAGTATCTTGCCTGAACGGGTTTTAGGAAGTTTTTCACTGTATTCGATCTCCTGCGGCATCGCCAGAGGTGAAAGTCTCTTCCTGATGAAGTTCATGATATTCAGTTCAAGATCATCAGAAGGCTCATAACCGGGATTAAGGGTAATGAAGACCTTCACAACTTCCATGTTCACCTCATCGGGCTTGCCAATGGCGGCTGCCTCTGCGATTGCCTCGTGCTCCACAAGAGCTGATTCTATTTCAAACGGTCCAACAAGGTGTCCGCCCGTATTGATAACATCGTCATCTCTGCCCACAAACCAGTAGTAACCATCCTTGTCAAAACTTGCTCTGTCTCCGGAGACATACCACAGCGACTCATCGGTACGCAATTCGGCAGGCTGTGCATCGTCTGCCGCGCCGACAAACTTGCTTCTGTAAATGTCCGGTTTCTTCACATACTCTCTGAACATGGATGGCCAGCCGGGTCTGAAGGCAATAAGACCCACAGTACCAGGTTCTGTAACCGGCTTATGCGTCTTAAGGTCAAGAATTCCCGCGACAATGCCGGGAAAGGGTTTTCCCATGGAGCCGGGTTTGATCTTCATGCCCGGGAAGTTGGTTATCATCATGGAACCGGTCTCGGTCTGCCAGAATGTATCAAGGAATGGAAGTCCATAGACCTTCTCGCTCCAGATTACTGCTTCCGCGTTAAGAGGCTCACCTACTGAGGCCAGGTGTCTGAGGCTGGAAAGATCGAACTGCTTCACAAGCCCTTCACCGTCACGCATGAGAGATCTGATCGCAGTAGGCGCCGAGTACCATACGGTGATTTTGTTGTCCTGGATGAAGTTATACCAGGCAGCCGATGTGAATCCGGAATCCAGCACACACTGAGTTGCACCAAGGCTCCAGGGCCCGATGATTCCATAACTTGTGCCGGTAACCCAGCCGGGATCGGCAGTACACCAGTAAATATCATCATCATTCAGATCCAGCACCCACGAAGTTGTAAGAGCCTGCCCCCATACAGAAGCATGAGCATGCTGAGCACCCTTGGGCTGACCTGTAGTTCCGGATGTATAGTGAAGAACAGACGGAGTTTCCGGTCCGGACTCGAACACATCGAATTCTTCTACCGGCGGCGCTTCCTCCACCTGAAAGAATATCTCTCCCTCTTTGAGTTTGTCGGGATTACCTTCAACAACAACAATCTTCTCCAGTGCCGGGAGTCTGTCCTGAATCTTTCTGACCTTCTTCACATGCTTCCGAGTAGTGAAGATTACCTTTGTGTCAGCGCTCAAAAGCCTTACCTCAAGCGACTCGTCACCGAAGGCGGAGAAAAGAGGCTGAGCAACAGCACCCATCTTCAGAACACCAAGGAAGGAAATATACAGTTCAGGAATCTTGTCCATGAACAGACATACTTTTTCGCCGGGTTCAACTCCAAGATCTTTAAGGAACTTTGCGTACCCATTGGAAAGCACTCTCAAATCGTTAAATGTGTAGGTCTTCTGCTTACCACCGAAGCCCTGCCAGATAAGAGCTTTCTTGTCACTTTTTCCCTGGGCACAGATTCTGTCGGAACACATGGCACCGATGTTGAGGATCTCGCCTTCCTTCCATCCGAGAACTTCTTTTGCAATGTCCCAGCTGAAGTTCTCTCTTCTTTTCTCATAGGACCCGATATTACTCAAAATCGCTCCTCTCAGTTTGCTGGAGTTCCCACAAAAAGGAGTTCTCCTCTGTATTTATTACTGACACTCTACAAACCGTATATCAGGTACAAATAACCTAAATTCCCGCCAATGTCTATACTGATTTACCCTCTGCAATAACGATAGCTATCGCATTCTTTTCAGTGTGAGAAACAGAGACAAGAATTTTATCTATCTTTCTCTCATTCTGAATCATAAGTGCTTTGCCGTACAGCTTTAACGAGATACTGCCTGTTTCCATGCGCCTGACTATCTCAACATCCCTGAAGCGGAGTCCTG
This sequence comes from Candidatus Sabulitectum sp., assembly GCA_021107435.1. Taxonomy (GTDB): domain Bacteria; phylum Fermentibacterota; class Fermentibacteria; order Fermentibacterales; family JCC-6; genus Sabulitectum. The sequence goes on from JAIOSV010000060.1 coordinate 26,088, forward strand.
ACGAAAGCCCCGACCCCAGTGCCTTGAATGTGGCTTCTTTTGCGGCAAACCTCGCGGCGAAGTTCTCCCAGTATCTAACCTGAGTGCGGCAATACTCTGTTTCAGCAGGCAGAAAAAGCTCTTCAATAAGCCGGTCATCAAGTCGCCTGCGGAAAGAAAGAACATCAACTGTATCAATCCCTATTCCAATTACCAAGTTAACCTGCTCTTCATGGAAAATGTACCTTGTGTCCCCTGTTGATCAAGTACAAGATACTGAGCCATTCCTCCGTAACGCTCCGACATTCCGGTGTCTATCATAACAGCTCTGCTACCGAATCGGCTCGAAGCGTCTTAAGAGAAGTTGTATGTCCGGTTGATGAAGCATCACTGCCGTTCAACCCTGGATAGTCACAGACGCACCAGCAATGATGACAGATTTGATTCTTTTATCAAGCTTCAATTCTACTTCTATAAAAGTGACGCAATCAGCTTTCCTGATTTCCTTATCCATGAAATCCAGTTTTCTGTCACCTTGACAACTCATCTCTACTCCACATATGATTTTAGCATTGGGATATTTTATACTGGTTTTCTGTGTTTGTATGGTGTTTTTATCATAGGGAGGTTTAAATTGAAAAAAGCATTTATGGTATTGCTTATTGTAGCTGTGGTCGTTACTGCGGCTGATTTTGAGTACAACACCGGCGGTGCAATGGGTACCGTTCCAACACACGGTGGTTCTGCCAGTGGCTGGGGTGAGTGGTTCGTGGTGTCTGTACTTAACGATTCCGGGCATGATCTTATTCTTACAGAGTTCGGATTTCCCTGCTGCGGACCACCGACCGGTACCTACGGATGGTTAGTATGGGTTAATGTTGGTGGATTGAACCCCCCTGCCGGTGAGGCCAGCACTGCCGACTTCTATGGTACTTTTTCTCCAGTCGATTCCAATCCATCCACTTTGCCTCCTGTGACCTACACTTACATTGATCTCTCTTCTGAGAACATTGTTATAGCTGACGGAAACTATTTCTGCTTCGGCTACGATGTCACCGGAAACGGCGGGCAGATTCTCTACAACGGAGTTGAAACCTGGTCATGGTACAACAGTGAGTGGGATTCAGATTCTTCTTGGGGTCGTACAGATATATTTGAAGTATCTGCAGACTATGATACTGCTCTTGAAAGAAACAGCTGGGCATCAATCAAAACATCGTTCTAATCAAACCGGTTTGATCGTATTACAGCCCCCTGTCCTATGGCAGGGGGCTGTTGCTCTATTTGCCTGAAATGGTTATTCCGCTGAAGGTTATCCACGGAATAATGGAACCTCCATTGTTGACTCTTTCTTTCGAGATATGCTTGATGGTCTTCAGCATCTGCTTCAGGTTTCCAGCTACCATTGTCTCGGATACGGGATATTTGATCTCGCCGTTCTCAATGTAATAGCTGTTCTTTGCTACGCCGGAGAAATCTCCGTTGCTGCTGGGGTTTCCACCTGAAAAACGGCACAGCAGAATTCCCTTCTCAACCGATTCTACCATCTTGTCGAAGTCGGTGTTCCCTGGATCAATCACATAAAAACTGCCGGAGTTCACTGCCTTTTCCTTTCCAGTTTTTCGTGATCCGTACAAACCGAGAAGAAAGGAACTGAGTACTCCTCTGTCAATTATTGTGCTGTTTTCAGCTTTGAATCCGTCACCGGTAAAGAAGTAACCTCCCGCCAGTTCTTCGGATACGGGTCTTGAGTGCAGGCTGAGCCTTTCATCTGCAATAACTTTGCCAAGAGAGTCCTTGAATATGGAAGTTCCGGTGATCAGAGGATAGTCCCCCAGGTAACGGGTAATAGTGGATATAAAGTCCTCCATGCACTCAGGAGTAGTGATTACATCACCGGTAAAGCTGCCTTCAAGGTTCGTTGTAACAGTCTGGTCAGTGGATTGACCCATGAGTCTGTCCATTCCATCATATGTATGGAGTTCCTTCGATAGATCCTCCATGGACACTCCAACGTAGTTGAAGGAGGATGTGCTGGTGCCGTCCCTGCTGATAAATACCACAACAAAATTGTACTCGCCCCTCACAGACTGGAAACTCACACCATTGGAGTTGCTGTAGTACCTCTGCTTTGCGGTATGGTCCAGAATAGCCTGTTCCAGAATTAAATTGGGATATTTCGTACCACAATACCCCAGAAAAGCCTTCATTCGTGTATACATCAGATCCACGTCAGGTTCTTCCGGACCCCTGCTAAAACTCTCAGCGGTCTGCGCTTCAGCAATCTCGTTTATAGGATCCGATTCACCGGCATCAACCAGTTCGATAAGTTCCAGAACTGAATCTCTGATGAAACCATCATCTGTCTTGTTGATTGAAGTAGAACCTCGTTTCTGATCCCTGATTCCAGTAAGAGAAAGGTTCACATCATCAGTGGTTCTCATGAGAGAAATACTTCCGCTGTCTACATTCAACTCGTGCCTTCTGGTGAGGAGGAGGCTGCTTTCTGCCTTCTCTATTCCGGCTTCAAGAAGGACTTTTACGCAAAACTCGGATACTCTGCTTCTGTCGGCCATTATCTGCCTCCGATGTTTATCCTGCACTTAATCGCAGGACCGCCCATTCCCACCGGGATAGACTGCTTCTTGCCGCACATTCCGGCGCAGGTCCATGACATGTCATCTGACACGGCAGAAACAGTTTTGAGCATGTCAAAAGCCACGCCGGAAATCGTGGTATCCCTCAGAGCTCTTCCCAGTTTGCCGTTCTTGATTTCATAGCCCAGAACAACACCAAACATGAATTCACTTGTGGAGTCAGCCTGACCATTGCTGGACTGAATAAGGTAATATCCGTCCTCCACAGACTCGATCATCTCACTGATAGTGCTCCTGCCGGGAAGAATGGCGGTGTTCCTCATTCTGATAAGGGGTTCGTCACTGAACATGAAACCCCTGGCATTACCCGTGGGCTCAACTCCGAACTCAAGGGCGGATTCCCTGTTGTGCATATAGTTTCTCAGCACACCATCTTCGATGATGGTCACATCTTTTGCAAAAGTCCCCTCGTCATCGATGTGTACCGGAACCGGGCATGTTTCCCCCATAGCAGTGTGAGCGAAATCAACAAGAGTAACAAGAGGGCTTGCCACCATCTGATCCATGTAGTCTGCGGCAACGGATCCACCGCGAACCGAGTCTGCCTCGGTGGTATGTCCGATGGCCTCATGGGCAAGAATACCCGCAAGATCAGCAGCCAGAATGCAGTCGCTGATCCCGGTTCCGGGAAACACTCCTTCAGCCTTCCGGAGAAGGTGTTCATAGAGCCTGTCAAGTTTCTCGTAGTACAGGGAGGGTTTAGCAAAAACATCTTCAAACTGGCCAAGGGTTGCCGGAACTTTAAAAAGCTCCACCGGACCGCTGGAGGTATCAACAGCAAGAATAATGTACATCAGGCTTCTTGGTGTCATGGAAAATGCCTTTGAGCCTGTAGATGTAATAAGCTGCTTCTCCATGTCCAGCGTGTTTAGAACAACGGTTCTGGAGACAATTCTTTTGAACTTTCTGCTTATGTAAGAATCAATTCCCTTCACGAAATCAATTCTGTCCTTCCGGAAAGCGACAGTTTTCTTTGTTGCAAAGTCCCATTCACCCACAGCGGAGGAAGCAGGCAGATCAGATTCTCTCCGGTTCTCGTGCCTGTCCAGAAACAGAGCATTGTCCGACGCTGCCCTGATCACATGCCTGATCGCATCATCATTGATCTCCGGGCTTGAGGCAAACCCCCATGAGCCGCTCCTGTAGCTCCTGGCGGAAACACCGCTTGCCGAGTCTCTGCTGTTCTCCAGAATGGTCCCGTCAACCATGGCAATACGATTGTTTCTGTTTTCCTGAACTCGCAGCTCGGTATATCCGGTGAACATGTCCGAATACCTGCTCAAATCCAGTCGTTTCATTTCAGACTCCCCCTTACAAGTAGGAGCAGCAGTAGTCTGTTACAACCTTCACTTTCACAGTGAAAGAGGAATTGGCAGGCACCTCAAATGTTTCTCCGCCCTTAACAGCAAGAGGCACATCCATTCCGGGAAGAGTTACATCCATATCTCCAGCAAGTATTTCCATGATCTCGTGAGAATCGGTACCGAACTTGTATTCACCGGGAAGCATCACTCCCAGTGTCTTCTTAGATCCATCGGCAAACACAACAGTCCTGCTGGAAACCTTACCGTCATAATAAAAGTTTGCTTCTCTAATCACTGTCACACTATCAAACTGACTCATCGGTTCTGCCTTTCTATAAAGTATGGAATATTGCATATCACTGCGAATATATGCTGAAATTCCATATTCGCTACCTGTTCTCTTCACAAACGAATATTTTACAAAGTTTTATGCCCCGCGCGAATCACCTTTATCCAGGCTGACAACCAGTTCAGGGACTTCTTCATCACTGCTTTTTCTTCACTGATTCTGACAGGTCTTTCGCATTTCCTGCTTGTGCGTTTTATACAATTGACATTCCGCGAAATGATCGCAATCATATTAAAGGTATTTTTACCTTGAAATGTACCGGTCAGGTGGTTACAAATTGATTTCAGAACACATGGAAGATTGCTCTTCTTGAGTAACAATCCTTTTGATGAATATCCAGTTGAGCAGGGAGTAGTTTTGCCCGAAAGCAGTAATTTCGAAATTCTCCAGACAAGAATTGATGAATTCCGGGCATCCGGCAACTCCTTGAGTCAGAAAGATGCTATTGATCTAATAGAGCAGATAAATGCCATGAACAGAACAGACTCCGCAGGTGCCTGCATCCTTGCTGAGCAAACTCTTTCGATTTCCAGAGAAATGGGATTCGACATGGGAATCGCGAAAAGCCTCAGTGCAATCGGGATTTCGCATTCGTATAGAGGGGAATATGAAAAAGCCCTTGACTGCAGCCTGAAAGCTCTTGCCATTTTCAGCGCGATGAATAACTCTGCAGGTCTTTCCAGCACTCTTAATACGATTGGTATTATTTACAGAAAACTCGATAACTACGACAAATCTTTGGAGTATTACACCAATTCTCTTCTAATAAGCAAGAAGGCAGATGATGCTAGACAAATCGCCAACACTACTAACAATATTTGTGTCCTCTACCAGGATCTTAATGAATTTGAGAACGCTCTGGAATTTGCCAGAAAGTCTCTTCATTACTTTACTGCGTTAAAGGATGATCTTGGAATTGGCAGTTCACTGAACAACATCGGTATTATTCTTGAGTTTCAGGGCAACTTCATTTCTGCCCTGGAACATTTTCAAAAATCTAATGATATCTTCCAGCGTATAGGCTACTTGCCCGGGCTTTCGGCAACATGTAATAATCTGGGGGAATTGTTTACCAGGCAGAAAAAATTCAAGAAGGCCAAACGCTATTTTTCAACAGCTCTCAAAGCAGCAAAAGATACCAATACAAAAGACCACGAGATATGTTCACTTGAAAACCTTTCAATTCTGTACGAGACCATGGGCGATTTTCAGAAAGCGCTTGAATACTACATACAATACAGCGATCTCAAGCAGCAAGTGTTCAGCGAGGAAAGTGCAAAAAATATAAACCAGCTTCAAGTAAGCTACGAAACAGAAAAAAAGGAAAAAGAAAACGAAATTTTCAGGCTCAGGAATATTGAGCTTGCAAAGGCAAATGAAGAGCTGGAAAAAGCTCTCTCAGAAGTAAAAGAACTCAGCGGACTGCTTCCTATCTGTTCATCCTGCAAAAAGGTTCGTGCTGATTCCGGATACTGGGTACAGATAGAAAAATACATATCGAAGCGGTCAAACACTCAGTTCAGCCACGGATTGTGCCCTGATTGCGTGAAGAAACTTTATCCGGAATTCTCTGATGGCAATGCTTGAAACGCCCCATTTCTGAAAGCGTGCCCGATAAGGAGATACAACAGAAGAGAGGTTCATCTGCGCCTGGATACTCCACCCGGAAAGGAAACCCTACTAGTTGAACAAAGAAGTGGTTGCTCTCAAACACCAACTGAAGAAAATACGCTCCAGACCTCCTGCCAGCGAAACAGGCAGGGAGAGGGTTGATTTACTGAATAAGCTTGGCATGATATTCTACAGATCTCAGCCATTCAGAACCGAGGCATATGCCAGAGAAGCTCTAATCCTTTCCAAAAGAATAGGATACAGGAAAGGCGAAGCAGGAAGCAACTCTGTAATCGGTGTGGCGATGGCCTCTATAGGCAAATACAATGAAAGCATGGAGTTCTTCAATAACGCTCGCTCAATTTACACAGAGCTTGGCGACAGGAAGTGTATCGCGGGAACATACACTAATATCGGTGTTGTATACAGCGATCAAAGCAAACTTGATCTTGCTATTGAACAACATCTTCAAGCGCTCACGATTTATGAGGACATCAATGACACCAACAGTACTGCTCATTCTCTGAATTGCATTGGTGTCGTTTTCCGCAAACGAAACAATCTTGAAAAAGCGGAATACTACTACCTGAAAGCCCTCAGACTCAGGGAGGAGACCGGAGATGCCCCAGGGTTGGCAATGTCCTATAACAATCTTGGAATTCTGGCAAAGGAACGCGGCAATCAGGAAGAAGCTCTGCAGCATTTCGACAAGTCTCTTAAACTGAAAAAAGATCTCGGTGACAGGCGTGGCATACTGGCTTCATACAGCAATATTGGAGACATCCATATGGAAACGGAAAAGTACGCTGAATCACTCATATTCTACGAGAAATCACTTGCAATAAGTGAAGATCTCAGCGATGAAATAGATATATGTAACAATTGCATTAAAATTGGCCATGTCATGACTCTTCTAGGGAACTATAAGGGTGCCCTGGAATATCTCAACAGGGGTTTACAGATTTCCATCAGTATTGGAGCCGGAATCCTTGAATCGGACAGCTACCGGGAATTGTCAGAGCTTCACAAGTCAATGGGTAACTACGAGAAAGCTTTTCGATACTACAAGAAATGCAGCACTCTGACACTGAACATCTTCAGTGAAGAAAGCGCAAAAAGCATAAACCAGCTTCAGGTAAGTTACGAAACAGAAAAAAAAGAAAAAGAAAACGAAATTTTCAGGCTCAGGAATATCGAACTTGCCAAAACAAACAATAAACTACATAAAGCCCTTTCAGAAGTGGTAGAACTGCGCATCCTGCAAAAGAATTCGCGGTGATTCCGGATACTGGGTACAGATAGAAAAATATATATCCAGCCACTCAAATGCCCAGTTCAGCCATGGATTGTGTCCTGAGTGCATGAAAAAACTGTACCCCGAGCGCTCGAATAGCGGGATTAAGTGATCCCTGCCGGACATAGGCACTTACCTCATGCCTAACGGCTGTTTTGTCAGCTTTGATGATGCTCTTCTTTCAAACTATCCATTTTTACCTGAACCAATAAATTTAAACACTCTGTGGTTTGGTTACTACAGGAACTACTGCCGGTTTTCTCCGGTATATCCAACCAGCCAGGATACAGTTATCAACTACACAATCAGGAGAATCAACTGGTTCCGGCGTCTTCAGAATGTTCATCAGAATGGAGATGACTGACCGTATACAATCATCGTTTCAGGCAAGAATGACACTCTGGCCGGGTGGGAAGAGAAACCTGAACTGTATGCAAAACTTGATTCTGCTGCAACAGGCTTCGTGCTTTACTGGGATGAGCGTGAGCATATCAACTGGAGTGGTGCACATTTCAGGTATTCAAAACACCTCATTCCTCACTTCCTTTCCAGATTCAGATCAGTCATTTCCGGCTTTCTCCTCTACTGATACCGATATCGGAACCCCTGGAAGACAACCCGACCTGTTACTGATAAAGGATTTTACAAGACTGACCATAACGAAAAATACAGGAATCGGCGCGGAAGAGGGTGCAGGGCGCTGTGTCATGATAAGAAGCGAACCCAATCCTTTCCGCAACAGCACTGCGATTCACTATATAATTCCATCTTGTTGTTCCGTAACAATCAGTATCTATGATATATGCGGCCGTCTGGTTCGTTCGCTGGTCAACGGATTTCAAAAGGCCGGAAGTCATTCAATTATCTTGAACGGTACAAATAACAGGAATGATCCGGTAACTCCAGGCATATACTTTGGTCATATGGAAACTGATAACGATTTCATTAATACGGGAATGCTTCTTCTACCGTGAGAACAGGCGCTGTCTAAAAATCAGCACCTGTTCATCACATCGTTATCAGATCAGTTGAAATCAATTGCTTTAATGGATCCCCAGGTACTCTGTGCAAGAGCAAAACCGGTGATATCAATTTCAAGCTCACTGATTGAATGGTCACCGGAGGAGTTACTGTGACTCCAGAAGAAGGTGTCCCTGCCGGGGGAGTAGGCCAGTCCCAGTGAACTCGTGCAGGTAAGGGGACAAGCGATAAATCCGAGGCTGGTCAGAGTTGAGCCGTCGAAGCTGTAGAAGTAGAAATTGTATGTATTGTACGAAGTTACCACGATACCCAAATCGGAGCCGCAGGGAAATGTGGCAAGACCACTGGGTTGTGCGGAGCCAAGCTCCGGTATTTCGTAGTACTGAACCCCTGAACCATCAGTATTGAAACTCATTATCTGTTTTGTTGTCCAGTTGAAGGTTTCCCATATTCTGTTTCCGTCGAAGTCCATTCCTCTTCCATCATCCCCCGCCGGATTTGTCATGAGATGCCATGAGGAGGTGTCCCACCAGTACATGTGGTTCTGATCAAAATCGTTGAAATAGCAATTGGCGTTAATGTCCACGCAAACACCGAACTGATCAGGAGCAGCTGTGTAGGACAGGGCAAGCTCACTGATCTTGTCTCCGTTGTCGGGGTCGCAACTGTACATAATGTCATCCTCGCTACTCACAAATACGAGAACGCCGGAGTCACTGGAAAAATCAAGCCCCAGAATCTGCTGTGCATAGCCGCAACTGAATGTGTTGAGAACGGTAATTGTAATGGCATCGGTTCCTGTTTCGCTGGAGACAGCGGCGTGACTGCCTTCAGAGATGAAACCGCTATTGTCATTGCCGGCAAAAGCAGCAAGCGACAAAAGCATAATAACAAGAAGTATGAACTTCTTCATGATTCCCTCCTTCGGGATGCTTTTATTTGCATTATCACGCATGATAATACGCCATGCCGTTTTGCACAGCCCGTATTATAGTCTTTTCAAATATAAAGGGCAAATCCGCTTTTGCGTGGCGCAACCTATCGCATCCCTGAATCTCAGAGGGTTGATAACCTTAGAAGTTCAGCCGCCTCCTCGGGAGTGATATCTCTCTGGGGTTCAGCAAGCATTTCGTAGCCCACCATGAATTTTCTGATGGTTGCCGACCTGAGAAGTGGTGGATAGAAATGCGCATGGAGATGCCATGATTTGCTGTCCCGCGGGTTGGCAGGAGAAATATGCCAACCAAAACTGAAAGGCATTGATACGCTAAAAAGGTTATCGTATGCTCTGAGAAGCTGTTTCCATATTCCCGCAAGAGAGTTCCTTTGTTCGCTCCCCAGATTCATTAGCGATGTTGTATGGCTTTTCGGCAGAAGCATGGTTTCGAACGGCCATTCAGCCCACCAGGGTACAAGCACGATCCAGTAGTCATTCTCAAGCACAATGCGTTCAGCTGAGGCAAGCTCATATCTTTGGATATCACACAGAAGGCAGGTTCCATTGTCACGCAGGTATTTCGCCTGGTGCTTGTCTTCAAAGTCAACTTCAGTCGGCACGGATCCTGTTGCCCAGATCTGTCCATGAGGGTGGGGATTGCTGCAACCCATCATCATTCCGCGATTTTCAAAAATCTGCACACAGCTGATTTCGGGAATGCTGATCAATTCATCTATCTGATTCACCCATGTATCAATAACGGCTAGAAGTGATGCGTCATCAAGATCAGCAGCAGAGGTATTGTGAAGAGGCGAATAGCAGATCACCCTGCAGATACCGGTTTCCATCATACCCTGTTTCCAGGGTGGAGTGTTCTCGGATGAAGCATCTCCGCTGTGGACCAGAGCAGGAAAATCGTTGTCGAACACAAATACTCCCTGATAGCGTGGATTCCGTTCTCCGGTTGCCCGAAGACTGCCGGGACACAAATGGCAACCCGGATCAAACTCCGGCAGTACAATGTTGTTTTCAGTTGTTTCAACACTTCCATGCCACGGTCTTTCAGAACGATTCGGTGAAACCAGAACCCATCTCCCGGTAAGCGGATTCCTCCTTCTGTGAGGTTTTTTATAATTCATTGCAGCCTTCCTTCACATGACATTATTCCGCTGATACTTGAGACCTGAATAGCCGTTCCAGTCCGACCGGTCTTCTTGCTGTAGCCGGACAGAGTTGCTTTGATGAATTGCTCTGTTGTATCCTTTTTGACAAAATTGACTGTACACCCGCCAAAGCCTCCCCCTGTCATTCTTGCTGCTATACAGCCGGGAGCATGCCATGCGGCTTCCACCATTCTGTCCAGTTCATGGCAGGTAACTTCAAAGTCGTTCCCAAGACTTCTGTGGGATTCTCTGAAAAGCTGTCCGATCTGTTTTTCATCCGATGTCCGAAGTGCTTGAACGGCTTCGGTTACTCTAAGGTTCTCTGAAACCACATGCCGACATCGGTGAAAGAACACACTGTTACTGCCCGCGATCTTCTCCAGCCGGTCAAGGTCACCGGCAGACACATCACGTAATGAAGTTAGTTCTTTCCCTGACTGCCTGTACAACTCAACTGCTCTCGCGCACTGCAATCGTCTGTCTGAATATTCCGAAAAGGCAAGATTGTGCCTTACACCTGTATCCATTATCACAAGTGACCAGTCAGCGGGAATTGGAATGTGATCAATCTGAAGTGACCGGCAGTCGATAAGAGAAGCGCTGCCCCTCCGCGAGAGAAGAATTGAGAGCTGATCCATGATTCCGCATTCCACTCCGACGTACTTGTGCTCCGCTTTCTGCAATAACCCGGCAAACTCAAGAGGCTGGAGTTCAATTCTGTTAAGCCCGGCAGTAATCATGCCCAGGCCAGCCGCGAAAGCTGCCGAACTGCTCAAACCTCCGCCAACCGGCAGATCATTATCCACTAGCAAATCCATTCCCACCTGCTTATCCGCACCTGTGAGAACTGTACGAATCACGCCCTCAGCAAAGTACTTCCATCCTGAGAGTAAAGGGCTTATCTCGTTCTCCAGGCAGAACTGGTGCTGTTCCCCGAAAGCAATTGAATGAACGGCTACACATCTGTCCATACGAGCTCGTCCGGTAACATGAATGTATCGGTTTACGGCAGCCGGAAGAACAAAGCCATCGTTGTAATCAGTGTGTTCACCGATGAGATTCACGCGACCGGGAACCGAAATGCTGACAGGCTCTTTCCCCTGACCGAAAATTTCCCTGAATCTGTCCAGGCTCACTGCTGACATGCTGCCACCTGTTTCATCAGTTGACTGATATCCAGACAAGCATTCCGCCCGGTTTCCTGTTATTCCAGAGGCAGTAGGGAATCGCTTTAATTCCTACCGGCACAGTCTCAGTTAATCCGGGTCTGTAGAGCTTGTCAACCCATCCGCCGCTCTGCCTGATACAGGCGGTACCTGTAATTACTGTGCATCCTCCGAGAAGGGACCCATCATACCCGGCCTTCAGCTCTGCCGACGAATCCAGTCGGATGTCCTGCAGATCGGGCATGTTATCCTCTTCTTCAAGACAGTAAACAATCGGACCCCTCATGATGGCGATCTTTCCACAGTTATCACGCACTTCAGGATGAGCTTCTATTTTCCTCACCGGCATGGGCAGAACAAGGTGCAGTATGTCGTCTTTTCTCCACAATCTGCGTATATGTACATATCCGTCAGTTACTGGAAACTGTTTGACTTCCTCTCCATTGAGTTTCAGATAAGCATTCTCACACCATCCGGGAATCCTGAGGAACAATGTGAATTCAACGGATTTTTCCGGTTCCACGAACAGAGTCACTTCTCCCTTCCAGGGATACTCAGTTTCCTGCCGGATGTTTACCCTGATGCCCGACATGACCATCTCTGCAGTACTGCCCGCGTACAGATGAACATATATGCTGTCGTCAGTACGGGAGTAGATGTACTGACCGAAGGAAGAGAGTATCCGCACTATGTTCGTGGGACAGCAGGAACAACTGAACCATTCCTGACGGGAATACCTGTAGTTGTTTTCAGAACCTGACTGTGCCATAGCGTGCCCCGGTCGAACTTCGAGAGGGTTGGTATAGAAGAAGCGTGTTCCTTCCAGCGAAACACCGCTAAGAACACAGTTGTAAAGGCTCCTCTCCATAACATCAGCATACTTTGAATTCGGTCTCTCATCAATGTGCAGCATTCGATGCGCCCAGAAAACAAGTCCAATCGCGGCGCAGGTCTCAGCGTATGCGGTCTCATTGGGCAGATCGTAGTCCGCTGTGAAACTTTCTCCCTGCGCAGTTGATCCGATTCCTCCGGTTATGTACATCTTTCGTTCCGTGACATTTCTCCAGAGAACGCGACATGCTTCAGCAAGTTCCCCGTCGCCGGTTTCAATAGCCGCGTCAGCCATTCCGCAGTAAAGGTACATCGCCCTTACCGCATGTCCCACTGCCTCTTTCTGCTCGCGGACAGGAAGATGAGCCTGCCAGTATTCATAGTTTCTCGCCGGTTCTTCCCCTCTGGAAACAGATTCCAGATCATAGTAATGCGGTTTTGTACCGCGTTCGTTCAGAAAAAAAACGGCAAGTTCAAGGTAGCGTCTCTCGTCTGTGGCTCTGAACAGCTTAACCAGAGCCAGCTCCAGCTCCTCATGCCCCGGGTAACCGCGCTTCCGGTCTGCTCCACTGCCGAAGGTGGAATCAATACAATCCGCATACCTGCGGGCAATACTGATGAATCGGTCGTCTCCGGTTGCGAAAGAGTGCGCGACAGCAGCTTCAACAAGATGACCCGCACAGTACAGTTCGTGTCTGTCCCGCAGGTTTGTCCATCTTTTTTCAGGCTCAACAGCGGTGAAATAACTGTTGAGATAACCATCCGGTTGCTGAGCCTTTTCCATTAAGCTGATGATGTTATTCAGATTCTCTTCCAGGCTGTCATCCCTGTGAAGCCTGAGGCTGCATGCCGCTGCTTCCATCCATTTGGCCACATCCGAGTCCCAGAATATGTGCGGCCTGCGTGGATCCCCGTCCTTCCAGTTCAGCTTCCAGGCATCCAGACGCCCGGTCTTCCTGCACTGCTCATATCCAAGAGGGATAGTCACATCTCTGTTTGTCTCAATCCTTGGTGACCAGAACCGGTCATCAATCGATACCCTGTGGAACGGCACCGGAGCTATGCGTTCTGAACCCATATCCGATTCACCTCCGTAGCGCTACTGCGGAATCCCCGCTTCCCTGCTTCAGTCCTGCTATATATATTAGTCTCGCAATATATATTAAATAAAAAGGAGGTTCTCATGCATATTCCTGTTCATGCTCTGCTGGTTTTTATCCAGTCAGTCATCTTCGGCTCTCAGATAACAAATGATATACCAGTAGCAGCCAGTATGCTGTCGGAAGAATGTTGCGGTTTGCTGATCCAGTCAAATGTCGCCGAATGCCCTGTCACTTACGAAATCGCGTTGGTAGTTCCGGGTGACAGCATAGTTTTAATACCTCTTAGAACCGGTATTGATGATCCGATCTGGGCTCGAGGCAGTGGCTGGACATCCGATGGCGTGCTTTCGCTGATTCTGTCATCGTACCCCACCGGAAACGAGTTCGCCGATATCTTATGTTTTACTGCCGATGGAGAAATTTCCAGATCAATAAGACTGCCTATGGCAGGACACTCCCCTGGTGCTGATGAAGGACAGTTTTACTCAATAAATTCTTTTCTTCCCTGCAAAGACGGTTCCGGTTACTGGATGACTGTAGATCTTGCCCTTTCAGAGCAAACATACGAGGTAATTTCCAAAACCCTGTTCAGGCTCGGCGCACAGGGAGATACTCTCTGGTCGAGTAACATTTCCTGTCCGAAACACTGGATGAATCCTGATGTGATCCAACCCATGCCGGACGGTGAGTGTGTAATCGGATTCGACGAAGACAACTTTAACGAAATGTTCTATCTCAGCCGCTTTTCTGCCACAGGAGATCTGCTATGGTCAACTGAAATTGAAACAGGCGGTGATATAATCCACACTCTTAAGGACATACTTCCTGCCCGCAACGGAGGAACGCTTGTTGTTGCATCATCAGATTTCGGAACACAGGACAACTGCCTTATCTGCCTTATTGACAGAAACGGCGAGACTGTAAACAGAGTGTTCGAGGCCGGCTTCGGCCATGCTGTCTGTACATGCGGTCTTCCAATAGAAGACGGATTTCTTCTGACCGGACGAACCGGTCCTGTTGTTGAAGACAGGACTCAACCAGTTGAAGAGAATATTTTTCTGCTTCGTCTTGATGAAAACGGAACCCCGGTATCAATGAATTCAATTCCCGTCGAAGACAACCTTACCAGAAATCCCCGCTTTCTTCTTGAAACACCAGGAGGTTATCTTGTCGCGGGTAACTGCTGGGAAGACTATTGGTTGCGATCAGATGTCTTCACCATGCTCATTCCGAAGGATGAAATCCCTTCGCTTCGTTAAGATAACTGGATTATGTCTGAACTCCTGAGCCATTCATGATATCATGTATTACTTTCCCGAGTTCAGTAACGCAATACGGTTTCTTTATGCAACCGCTGAAACCGAATTGCTTATACCTGCCCATCACCGTATCCTCTGAGTAACCGCTTGATACAATCGCTTTTGCTCCCGGGTCCATATTCAGAAGCAGGACTACCGCCTTTCTTCCACCCATCCCCCCGGGTATGGTCAAATCCATGATAACCACATCAAACGGCTTTTCGCTTTCCATCGCTTCTCTGTATTTCCTAAGAGCTTCCTCGCCATTCTCGGCGAAATCAACGCTGTAGCCCAGATACTGAAGCATCTCGCCAGCCACATCGCACACCATTTTATCATCATCCATCACAAGAACACTTCCTGCTCCGAAGTGTATTGCCTGCCTGGGATCAGTTTCGGCTGAGGCATTGCTGTTCGAAGCAGGGATATACACGCGAAATTCAGTTCCGGTCGCCACTTCGGAGTCAACGGTAATACACCCATCGTGTTTTCTCAAAATAGAGTAAACTATGGAAAGACCAAGACCGCTTCCTTTTTGTTTTGTTGTGTAGTACGGATCAAATATTTTCTCCAGTTGATTTGCGGGTATACCTATGCCGCTGTCGGAAACAGAGATACTCACATATCTGCCTTCAGGCAGTGATGGAATTTCGTATTGACCAACCACCTTATTTTCAGCCGTGACCGTGATCACACCGCCTTCAGGCATAGCCTGGTCCGCATTTATGATCAGATTGCTGATAACCTCACTTATCTGCCCCTTATCAACATCCGCTGCCCAGAGGTCTTCAGAGGTGGTAATTTTTCCTCTCGACTTCGATCCTCCAAGGGCAAAATTCACTGTTTCTCTGATAAGGTCATCAATGGATGTTGTCTCTCTGACAGGCGCACCGCCTTTTGAGAAGGTGAGAAGCTGCTGAGTCAAATCTCTGGCCCTCATGGATGCGTTCTCGGATTTTGTCAGTATTCTGTAGACATCACCTTCAGGTTCAAGTGACATCTTCGCCAGGGAAATATTTCCGAGTATGGCTGAAAGCATGTTATTAAAATCATGAGCAAGACCTCCCGCCAGTATCCCGATTGATTCCAGTCTGGCTGCCTTCCGAAGCTCTTCCTCTGTTTTACGTTCTTCGGTGACATCGTGGAAAACAACTACAGCACCCACCAGTTTGGTTTTCTGATCCGTAATGGGGGCACAGCTATAAGCAATCGACCTCTCCAAGCCGCTTTTCTCCACAAGAATAGTGTGGCTGAAATAGCTTACGGTATCCATGGATTCCAGTATTTCATCCACAGGATCACGGCAGAGTTCTTTTGTACTTTCATCAATGATATTAAAAACTTCGGCAAGTTTCTTTCCCGCTGCCTTATTCTGCAGCCACCCTGTCAACTCTTCGGCAACCCGGTTCATCATGATGATCTTCCCGCCGGTGTCAGTTGTAATGACAGCGTCACCAATTGATCTCAGGGTAACAGCAAGCATCTCCTTTTCCGCCTCAAGCGCTTTCTCTGCAGTTTCGCGCTCGGATAGCTCTTTCGCCGCCCGCTCGAAAAGCCTGGCGTTCTCTATCGCGATTGCCGCCTGGTCTGCCATAAGCCTGATGATGTGCGCATCCTGCTCATCAAATGCGTTTACATCGTCGCTCTGAACATCAAGAACACCAATCACCCTACCTTCAATGCTGACGGGAACTGTCAGCTCGGAACGGCTGTCGGGAATCGCGTCCACAGGAAAGTGCCGTGGCTCAAGTCTGACATCACCGACAAGCATGTGTTTGCCTGTATAGGCTACATACCCGCAGACACTGTCTTCCCCCACTTTCAGAGATATTCCCTTTGTCGACGCGGAATTAAAACCGGCTCCTGCCCTGATGGCCAGCATGCCCGTCGCTGGATCAATCAGCAGAATCGAGACGTAACGGTAACCGAATGACTCGTGAATAAGAGATACTGTCAGCTCCAGTAATGCATCCAGCTCCAGCATTGACGCGATGCTCCTGCCTATTTTTCCCAGT
Source organism: Candidatus Sabulitectum sp. (assembly GCA_021107435.1). Classification (GTDB taxonomy): domain Bacteria; phylum Fermentibacterota; class Fermentibacteria; order Fermentibacterales; family JCC-6; genus Sabulitectum. The sequence continues at coordinate 42,776 of JAIOSV010000060.1, forward strand.
GCCGCAAGCTGTGAAACTCTTTGCTCGAGAACTTTACCCGTTCGCTTCCTTTCTCTGATTTCGTCTTTCAGTTTACTGCTGGATTCGTCCAGATCCTGCAGCATGTTCAGCGTCGCGATTCTCTGGTTTTCACTTTTTTCAAACTGTCGCTTTAACTCAATTGTTCTTTCAGAAATCCTTGTCTCAAGATTTTCCGTGTATTCCTCAAGTGCTTCTCTTGATTTGCTCAGTTCTTCGGTCATATCACAGAATGCCCTGGAGAGCTCTCCTGTTTCATCCTTTGCTCCTGTCTTAATCCGGTACCCAAGATTTCCCTTCATTATCTCTTCAACGCCTTTTTTCAGCTTCTCGATTGGATTTGCCAAACCGGATGAGACTGGTACTGAAAGAAAAACACCAAAGAGGAGTACACCGGCCATAACGACAAGCATGCTTTGCGTGAGTCTGTCAACAGGAGCGAAAGCTTCATCAACACTGATTTCGGCAATAAGAACACAGTTTATGTCCGGGATGTGAGAGTGAATGCTGATTACATCCGAGCCCATGTAATTCCTGGTGAAAACTGCAATGTGTTCATGTTCTTCGTTTCCGAACCCGCAAACCTCCCGGATACCTCCGGCTGTTTCAAGGTCTACTTCCAGAGTTAAAGCAGCATCTTCAATGTATAAGGAAGGGGTCAACATAAGGCCTTTACTGTCAATAATATAGACCTCGCCTGTCTCTCCCAGTCCGGTTCTGTCCGTGATAGAAGAAAACAATTCCTTATCGGCATCAAAATTAACCACAACCGCTCCGACAAACTCATCGAATCTGTAAACCGGAGCTGAGATACTGAAAACAGGATTATCCGTAAACTGCGAAAAATGCAATTCACTTGTATAACCACCATCATCGGTAACATGCAGAAACAGCGGATCTTCGCTGAGATCAGCCCCGACATCCGAGTGAGACGAAACAATAACTGTGCCATTCCGGTTAAGCACCCTGAACCGTGAGATATCGTTGTAGGAAATGAGCATAGCTCTGATTCTTCTGTCAACAGTCTCAGTTGCTTCTTCAGTGTTCTCTGTCTCTGAAACAAGATCGATGAACACATTACCTGTTGATGTAAGCGCGGTGATTTCTTTGTACTCTCTCAGAATCGAGTTGATGTATCTCGTTTTTATCTCCGCGACTGTGGCCAGATGACCAATCATCTGTTCCTCCAGTATATCCTTCGAGATGCTTCTCACTACCAGAACAACAGACAGTCCCGTAGCCATAATCATGGAGAAAACTACAAGCAGTATCTTTGAGCGTATTCTCACTGTAAAGCCTCTGTTCCAGCAACAGCCTTCTGATGCATGACTCCAGTTTCGTTTTCTCCCGTTCCGATGGCTTTGATAATAGAGCAGCCCCGACAGGAATTCTCAACCCCGGGAAAGGCTCTGTAGCAGAATTGACCGATTGAATCGGGATTCATGTTAAGGGCCGCTCTGTTGCCCCAGATGACTTTCAGTTTCCTGTCCAGGAGCACTATCATATCGGGGGAACCATCAAGAAGAGCCTGTTTCTGAGCCTCGCTCTTCCGCAATGCGTCTTCCATCTTCTTTCGCTCAGTAATATCGCGGATGTATACAAGCCCTGCGCGTCTGCCCTCGTGGGTTGTAACACTGATACTGAGTCCAACGATGATCTCCCGGCCCTCCGAAGATATCAGTGTTGTTTCCATCTTCTGCCTGTCGGTCAAACCCTTCGAGAACTCCTCGTATTCCGCAATTACTCTCTGTTGCTCATCGGAGTGCAAGTAGTCGATAAACGGTTTATCGATACCGGAACCGCGGGAAAAGCCCAGAAGCTCACTGATCCGGGAATTCAGGAATACCATTCTACCGTCCTGCACTATGCAGATTCCATCACTTGAATTCTCCACGGTCAGTCTGTACTTCTCCTCGCTTTCTCTCAACCTTCTCTCGGTATTTGTTCTTTCCCTTCGCTGTTCAGCTTCATCCAGAGCCCTTCGGACGGCGGAACCAAGCCTGACGAGGTTATCTTTCAGAACACAATCGACAGCACCCAGCCTAATGCATTCAGCTGCTCTTTCCTCACCGATAGTACCGGAAATCAGTATCATGGGTATGTCAGGTGAAATCTCCTGATGGATAAGCAGAGCGCGCGGGCAGTTGAAACCGGGCAGACTGTAATCGGCAAAGATAAGATCGGGATTGGTGTTGAGAGCTTCTCTGAACGATTTCTCCGTATCCACAACGCTGTATTCAACTTCAAATCCGTCTTTTTCAAGCTGCCTTACGGCGAACTCGGCATCGTATCTACTGTCTTCCAGTATCAACAGTCTCAGTGTTTTTTCATTCACAGCACCGCTCCAACCTCACTGTAGATTTATTCAGCGGAAGCCGGTACATACCGAGCTGAATTTTTCTCTCAGTGGACTTCTCAAAACCATCAACAGACTTTTGAATATAACTGTTTGCAGAAGAACGATAACTTCCTGCTTGACTCCCTGCTTATTTGAAAATATGTATTAAGTGTGTTTGTTGTAGAGGCAGCAGATACCTTACTATTTCGTGTTATAGGTATCAGGCGTCCCGACTGACCAAGGGGGTAGGTTTGCCGATCAGTAATAAGATCGAAACCCTCCAGATGGAACTTGAGAAAATCCGCGTATCCGGTATTGACCCTGACCGGGAAGGACTTGTTGATCTCCTGGAACAGATAGAAATCCTGAGTAGAACAGATCCAGAAAATGCATGCGTTCTGGCTGAGCAGACTCTGGCAATTTCCCGCAAATCAGGATTTGAGGTGGAATGCGCAAAGAGTCTAAGACTGATTGGTATTTCATACTCACAAAGGGGTGAATATGAAAAAGCTCTTGACAACAGCCTGAAAGCACTTGCAATCTATAACGGCACAGACGACTCAGCCGGGCTCTCAAGTACTCTCAACACCATAGGGGTTATTTACAGGAATCGTGATGATTCCCACAAAGCGCTTGAGTACTATTCCAGATCTCTTGAAATCAGTGAGAAGATTGGAGATAAAAAACGAATTGCTACCACCACGAACAACATCGGTGTCATCTATCAAAGCCTGAATGAATGGGAAAGGGCACTGGAGTTCGCGGAGAAGTCACTGCAATCCTTCACCGAGCTTGGGAATGATCTTGGGATTGCCAGTTCCTGCAATAATGTAGGTACAATTCTCCAGTATCAGGGAGATCATTCTGCCGCAAAGGAATATTTCCTGAAAGCGTATGAGATACTTCAACGCATAGGGTATAAAACCGGCCTCTCAGCATCATGTAACAACTTGGGAGAGATGTATATGAGGCAGGAAGATTTCAAGAAGGCCGGGCACTATTTCCATCAGGCTCTTGAGGCGGCAATTGAAGCTGACGCAAAAGAGCGTATACTGTACTCATACGAATATCTTTCAAACCTGCACGAGACCATGGGGGATTTCCGGACAGCACTTCAATACTACGAAAAATACAGCAATCTCAATCAGCAGGTATTCAGCGAGGAAAGCACAAGAAACATGATTCAGCTTCAGATCAAATTTGAAACAGAAAAGAAGAAGAAGGAAGCTGAAATCTACAGACTGAAAAACATCGAATTACGGAATGAGATATCCGAACGGATACACATTGAAGAGGTGTTGAGAAAGCACCAGGAACAACTGGAGGATCAGATCAATGACCGCACTGTTGAGCTAATAGACAGTTTTAACAAACTGGAACGCAGTTTTCAGGGATCAATAGTACTTATCTCAAAAATAACGGAACTGAGGGATCCCTATACATCAGGACACCAGATCAGGGTCGCAAAGCTGGCAAGTGCCATCGCTAAAGAACTGAATCTCCCTGAGGAAAAAGTAGAAGCGATTAACATTGCAGCTCTTGTCCATGACATAGGAAAAATCAATATACCTCAGGAAATACTGAGCAAACCCGGCGTTCTGTCCAACCTTGAGATGAGAATGATACAGATACATCCAGAAGCCGGCTACAGCATTTTAAGTGAAATCAACTTCCCCTGGCCCATAGCTGAAATCGTCAGGGAACACCATGAGCATTTTAACGGATCAGGTTATCCGCAGGGTCTGAAGGCTGACGAAATAATGATTGAAGCTCGAATCATCTGCGTCGCTGATGTTCTTGAAGCCATGTCTTCTCACAGACCTTACAGACCAGTTCTGGGCCTGGATGAAGCGGTACGGGAAATAACCGAAAACGAAAATGTTCTGTATGACGGGAATGTTGTAAATGCCTGCAGGACCGTAATAATTAACAAAGGATTCAGTTTCAGCTTTTCTACCGGGAAAGGAAACCCAGGCAGTTGAAAACGGAAGTTGCCGAACTCAAACAACGATTGAAAAAAATACGCTCCCGGCCTTCTACCGGGGAAACCGGCAGGGAAAGAGTTGACTTGCTGAATAAACTTGGGATGGCATCGTACAGGTCCGATCCCCTTATGACTGATGTCTATGCCAGTGAAGCCATGGCTCTTTCAGCAGAAATCGGGTACAGGAAAGGCGAAGCAAGAAGTAATGCTGTATTCGGTATCGGTATCGCCTCCAGGGGAAAGTACTTCGAAAGCATGAAGTATTTCAATACCGCTCACGCAATCTATACTGAGCTGGATGACAAAAAAGGCCTTGCAGACACCTATACCAATGTCGGAATTATATACAGCGATCAGGGTAGACTTGATCTTGCGCTTGAGCATCACCTTAAAGCACTGGCAATTGATGAGGCAATCAATGATAATGTCAGCCTTTCTCACTCCCTTAACTGTATTGGCGTTGTTTTCCGCAAACGCAATGATCTGGAGAAGGCAGAATATTACTACATGAAAGCTCTCAAACTGAGGGAAATTACAGGGGATATCTCCGGACTGGCAATATCATACAACAACATAGGAATTCTGGCAAAAGAGCGCGGCAATCTGGAAGAAGCTCTGCAGCATTTCAACAGATCTCTGAAGCTGAAGGAAGATCTGGGTGACAAGCGGGGCATACTTGTTTCATACACAAATATAGGAGATATCCACACAAAACTGGAAGAATACACTGAGTCACTCGGATACTACAAGAAATCTCTGGCTATCGGAGAAGAAATCAGTGACGAGAAGAATTGTTGCGAAAACTGTAACAAGATTGGCCATATTTTAACTCTACTTGGAGAGTATGAGAATGCCCTGGAATATCTTAAGCGGGGTTTACAGATTTCACTTGATATCGGAATGGGAATCCTCGAAGCAAACAGCTATAGAAAGCTTTCTGATCTTTACAGATCAACAGGCGATTATGAAAAGGCTTTTAAGCACTACAAGAAGCACAGCATCCTGACACGGGAAATCTTCGGCGAGAAAAGTGCCGAAACCATCAACAGATTGCAGATCAGGTATGAAACCGAAAAGAAGGAAAAAGAAGCGGAACTGTACTATCTGAGAAATGTAGAACTGCAGCGAGAGATAAATGAGAGAAAACAGGTCGAGAACCAGCTGACAGCCCACGAACATCTTCTAGAAGAGCGTGTAAGGAATCGTACCGCCGAGCTTCAAAAAAGCTTAGGAAAACTGAAAAAGAGTGTAGCGGGAACTATTCGTACTCTGTCGAAAATTATTGAATCAAAGGATCCTTACACATCAGGTCATCAAATGAGAGTCGCGGAACTTTCCCGGCTGATCGCAATTGAAATGGGACTCACTGAAGAAAAGATTGAAGCCATATTCATGATCTCACTTGTTCACGACATTGGTAAGATATGCATACCTCAGGAAATCCTCTCCCGATCCTGGAAACTCTCCCCGCTGGAGCAGGAAATAGTACAGACGCATCCTCAAACCGGATACGATATACTTTCTGAAGTAGAGTTTCCCTGGCCGGTTGCAGAAGTGATCCTGCAGCATCATGAAACGCACAATGGTACAGGTTATCCCAATGGCCTTAAGCGTGAAGAGATCATGATTGAGGCAAGAATCATAGCTGTAGCTGATGTCGTGGAAGCCATGACATCACACCGTCCATACAGATCTATTCCCGGTCTTGAAAAAGCAATTGAAGAAATCTCAGTGAATTCCGGCAAGCTTTACGACCCGAATGTGGTTGATGCATGCAAAAACGTTATACGTAAAAAGGGTCTGCCTTTTCAATAACGACAGACATCTCCTCCTCTGAATCTGTCCATCTGTTTTCCGCAGCCAGAGCAGTTCTCTTGAATTGACGAGACCTTCTGCTCATCGGTATTATTCCGCTGTACTAAAGGTTACGGTGAATCGTAATTTATTGAATACTTTTTGGGCAAAGTATGACGTTCTGATACTAATCTGTTTTAACAAGAAGGAGAATTGAAATGGCAGGTTTTATCTGCATTGTATCGATTGTACTGCTTATTCTGATACCGGCAAGTGGTTTTGCGTCTGCGGACTGTCCGGTGCAGACTGGAGAATCCGACGGAGGCACACTGATCGCAAGTATACCGGGACCCTCCGGGTGGTCAAATGTGTGGGGGGTCGCGTATCACGATATCCACAACAAGCTTTATATCGGAGGATGCCCGAATAGCGAAGTTGCTTATGGCAATTACTCCGGGGGAACAAGTGTATCCTGGACGGTTTTTGATACTGTTGAATCAGTCTGCGGCTTCGGATGCTATGAGGATAATCTTCTCTTTGCATTGACCCAGCATGACCCAATGAATCCCGGACCGTTTTACCTCCATACCTGGAATCTTGATGCTTCCGGAATACCGATGCTTCCAGCGGATGTTTACGAACTCGGCGCTCCGTTCACGGGAGCTATGGGCGGATGCGAATGGGATGGTGATTATCTGTGGATACTGGATCAGAATTTTGTTGTAGACGACAACGCCATTATCTACAAGTATGATGTAACTGCACATTTAGTGGTAAACAGCTGGAGCTACAGCGAGCTGGGCGGCGTGGGTATTGCCTGTGTATGGGACAACAGTGAACTCAAAATCTGGATAAGCGACTGGTACGGAGGCAGAAAGCTCATGGAGCAAACGGAATCCGGTGCTTCAACAGGTCTGAGCTACGACATTACTACCAGCCCTACAGATATCGCCTACAAATACGATACAGACTTTGATGGCCCCGGCTTCTTTGTCGGTAACCACGACGGAAATACTTTAGATCTCTACGACCATACTCTGTCAGCTCTTGAACGCAGTTCATGGGCACAGATAAAATCATCTTTCTAAACATTTTCGAACAGGCTGCAGGTGTACAAACACCCGCAGCCTTTCTTTTCATTACCTCAGTACAACAAGTCTCGCGGAATCAGAATTTCCCGCATTTGTAATACCCCTGCAGAAGTAGATACCTGAAGGAGCAAGAGTGCCGGTATCATCCCTGCAATCCCAGGAAGCAACATGATTCCCCGGATTCATTAAGACATCGGCAATTACCGAGATTACTCTTCCGTGCATGTCGTATACTTCAATTCTCACATCAACTGCCGACAGACCACCCACATAGAATGGAACTGAAGCAGAAACCGAACATGGGTTGGGATATATACTCTGAATACAAAGCGGTGAAGCCCAATCAGATTCGGTCTGTTCAGCAATCCCTGTCTGATCAACATACAGATGGGCTGTGAGATCAACACGCTGTGTTACATTGAGAGATGACTCATTTGATAACATCGTACTGTACATCTCGTCGGAGGGAATAATGAAATCCGCACCTCCTGAACTGCTGTTCTCCGCTATCTCAAAAGCTTCGAACGGATCGCCCCCGGTGTAGTCCAGATAGCTGATCTCATCGCAGATGAAGAAGTCAACACTTCCCGGAGAATATGTTTCCGAGTAGATATCTCCATCATCAAGGTTTGTTCCGTAGACTGTTTCACCCGAGGAGCTGTACTCAATTACAAGCCTGTAATCATCGGTGGGCGATCCCGGAGGTGAATCAGGTGAGATATCCAGCCAGGTTACCTCGCCGGAAAGTACTACATCCACCGTGTAGTGCTGACCTGTAACAGTTGATGTTGTAACTGTGTAGTTGCCTGAAGCCGGAAACGTTCCGACAGGACTGGTTACTTTAATATATAGAGGCCTGTTGTCACCAAAGAGATACTGACCGGAGCCTGAACTTCCCGTGTAATCCACAAGGCATCGCGGCCCGGGTGTTCCGTCGCTGTTAAGTATTATACAGGCACCGTCAACCGGGTTCCCGATATTATCGGTCACGTTCACTGTGAGTGTGCAAACATCAGTATATCGCTCAGTCACATTCCAGGTATAACCGTCTCCCCTCCAGTCAAACACAGAAGCCATATCCCAGCCCCAGCCGGGATCGTAAACCCTCGGGTCGTTAATGTGTGTTCCAACCGGCTCCCAGGCTATCCATTCCCTCTCCCAGAATTCGTTTGTCTTGTGGTCATTTCTATACATTACTGATACTGTCGCAGGTATAAGTGCTGTTCTTGTTGCAGCAGTTGTCATGTATGAATGAACACTGCAGGTTCCTTCATGCCAGTTGTATATCCTGACAGGCTGGTTGTGGTGAGGGTGAGAGTGGAACCACATGACTTCGGTTACCCATGCGCTCAGGGCTCCGATAGCTCCGTTGTCAAGACTGTTCACATTGCAGTTCCACAGGGTTTTGCATGCTGAAAGGGAATCTTTCAGCAGGGGATAACCGGAATCCGCGTGGTTGAACAGATAATCTCTCCAGAAAACCCCGGTGGGAGGAGCGGCATATGCCCCTGTGGCTGGATTTATGTAATCCGGCCTTTCCCGGTGAATTTTGGGGTGAACAACGAACCAGTAGTAGATATCCTGCGGCAGTTCAAGACAAAGGGTATCCGGATCTTCATAAACCTTATACTCGACTGTCGAATAGTAGTTACCGCCGCCGGATGAAGTTCCGTAATCTACTATGTCGGCGTAGTCAAGGAATTCATCCGTATCATACAGAAGCGACACATTGTAAGTGAGAATCTCCGGGTGAAAGCTGCTGCTGCCCAGCGTCTGCGGAGCTGTGTGAGCTATCTCAAAAGCAATTTCATCGACCCAGGGATCAGATGCTCCCAGAATAATACCTGCATACAAATCCTGGTAAGAATCTGAAAGCCTGGAGAAGTTGTCCGCCAAATCGATCTGAAGCCACTCCGGTGCTTTCTCCACCGCATCATAAGCAAGATCTGTCAGTCCGCTCTCGGGAGGCTCAAAAGCAAGTGTTCCCGAGCTGTTCATGAAGGTGATTACACATTCCTCACCGGCAGGAATTCTAATCGAAGCGTTGATCGAATCCACAAGCACCCATTCATAGCCGTCAGGCAGTGGTTCGACTATCTCTCCAGTAGCAACTGCTTCTCCTGGCAGAAAAAGCAGAATCGTACAGGTGACGAAAGCAATTCTGAAGACTGCTGACATCACCTGAGTTTTTCTTCTATTGTTCATCGGAGATAGACCATTCTGGATGTGTAGCTCGCGGATCCCGCGCTCAGGCGACAGATGTAAACTCCGTCAGGAATCTGATTGTCCGAGTTCGCTCCCCACACCACCGTGTTAGATCCAGCCAGTGCTGTACCGTCAACCAGAGTTTCCACGATTCTCCCGGAAAGATCAAAAATATCCAGTGTAGCCTGCATCTGTTCCGGAAGATTGAACGATATGACTGTGGATCCTGAGAACGGATTCGGACTGCATGCGAGATTGCAGTTGAAGAATGATTGTTCTTCTTCAGCAATTATGCCTGTAAGAGGATTGCATGTGAAGGTAACCTCTCTTGTCGCAGCAGCTGGAAGAGGATCTTCAGTCTTGTTCCAGATGTGCAAAAGGGCAAAATTGTCTGTGACTACAACATCTTTGCAGTCATGGCTTACCACAGTAATATCCTCCACCCTGAAAGGGAAAAGTACAATTGGTGATCTGTTTCCCCACTTGCTTGTATAGCCGGGACTTCCCTCTACATTCATTGTGATTCTCACTGTGACTTCCCAGAGAGCACCTGAACTGTCAACGAGTACCTCTTCGGAGTAAAGCAGGTCATCGTATACCCCGACATCGGGAATTCTCGCCTCCATAGCCGGGTCTCCATACAATGCTGAACCGTTCAGATCAGGCGCGCCCGCGGCTCCCGGAGTCGCGTTGTATTTGTCGTAATAAAGGGCCTGATTCCCAAGATAATATGCCTGTGGCCAGGTATAGTGCGCCTGTTGCGCAAAATACGCCTTGGTCCCGCCGTGTTGCTGACTTGCAGAGCCCTCATTAATAATGTAACCTGTGTAGAAGTATGCTCCCGCAGTGTGAAGCCACCCTAATGCCATTGAGTTATAGTTAACTATCTTGCCAATCTGACAATTTCCCTGTCCAAAGAATATTTTGGGATTGGAAGAGTTTATTTCCAGTATATCAGTAGCATTATTGCGACCTACTGCCTGTACTCCAAGATAACCGTAGGATCTGAAAGTGCCTTCATCGCCAAGATCCGGATAATGCATCTGCCACTGGTAGTGGGCTCCGTGTCCACTGGTGACAAAAATATTCACGCTGTCGGCGTTCAGACAGCTGACAAGCCAATCCGTCCTGTCTGTAGGACCATCAGTATGCTGAACGGCGTCCGGTTCGTTTAAAGCCTTGGTGTAGTAGAGTCCGTAAGTACTTTCACTTGTGGAAATACCCTGCGGATAGTGAGTAAGACCGCAACTGGTCGTTCCTCCCAGCATTGTAATAACATCAAATCCTTCAGGTCCGGTTGCGAGTCTCAGAGCATCGGATGCGTAGTATCCGGTAATGATTCCCCATACTGCGTCTCCATATGGATCGCTGTCAAGCCCACGACCGAATTTCCATACAGTGTCCACAAATGTTGCTGTTGCATTGTTCCATTCACAGACGAATGCCATATAGTCAGGCGCATATGCTCCCACTTCATCCTGGATGTCGTAGATGCTGCCTGTGTAAACAAAGACCTGAGCAGGATACTTTGCTAAAAGGCTGTCAACCACCTCAACCCATTCAGGATCCTGGTATGTATCTTCCCTTACCACTACCGCATACCTGAAGGAACCTCTTTCCGCCTCCCACTGCGCCATAACCGGCGCAGCCGCGGCACACAGGATACACAAAAGCAGAAACATGCTGCTCATCTTAGTTGATTTCCTGAACAAACGCCCTGAACCCAAATAATTCCTCATAACGACCCTCCCAATCATGTTATGAAATAGCTTCAACTCTACCTGAATACAACCAACCGAAACATGGTAACTTCATTATCAGAAGAGAAGAGGAATGTCAAGCCCTCTCCTGTTCTGTCAGCTACTGCCTGTCTCTATTTCAGTATTTGCTGAAATAGAATAACGCGTGTACATATTCGTGTCAAGTAGTCCGTCTTTCGCATGAACCGAATAGTGAATCAAATTCACACCATAATCAAGGCATGAGTTCTCAGTAATCAACTCCATGTTGTTGTACATCCTCCTGGAACATGAAAGCCCCCGACCGATCCGGAGGCTTTCCAATTCGGTATCAGTTATACAGTTCAGGGAAGCAGCATCAACTTCACTGTACACTCATGTGAGCCAACCCTGGCCCGAGCATAGTAGATGCCTGCATTTGCGCTGTTGCCACACTGAAGATCTCCATTCCACAGAACAGATGCCGAGCCGGCAGAAACCACATCAGCAGAAAGGGTATTTACAATTCTTCCCTGTATATCGTAGATGTCAATTACCGGTGATCCGTCCGCAATAGCCCCGCTCCAGTTCAACTGCATTGTAACAGTGTCGCTGAATGGATTCTGCGAAAGAACCAGATTGATATCTGTGCCGGGCTGTGATGGATCAGCAGAGATTCCCAGAGCTTCTCCGGCTGTAAAATCATAATCCGGACCGCCTGAGTTGGAGACACTCGTTACAACAAGAACCACCTCGTCAAGTGGGTCGGTGAGATCATTCATTACAACTGTTCCACTCTGTGTCGCTTCATCAAGATTCAAGGCAAAAACCTCAGTAGGAGCTGCGTCATGAAGAACCAGTACACGAACACCAAATTTGTTGGAGTCCGAACCGTCAAATGTAAGCTCCATGTAGTCGAAAGGAATATCCTTGAAACGGTAGTAGTCAGTCGCCCAGTTGTTTACTGTTTTTGAGGCATTCACCGGATATGATGAGTATGGCAGAGCGAAGAAGACGGGAAGATCGTCTCCAACATAGCCAAACCTTCCATCCCCGATTGTTGTGTCATCCAGGAAATTGGCCACTGCCCAGTCCGTGAAAATATCGTCTGTATTCTCGGAATAGCCGAAATCATCCAGAACCGCATCATAGCCGGGCATGGAGTTGAGAGGTTCGTGGACAAGAGCATAAACTGCAGGATGTCCTCCATACTGTTCAAAGAAGTACAGCGACCAGAGATAGGTTTTGATGTAGTCGGCCCAGACACCGTCCCAGATGGTCAGGTTGTTATCCGGGTGACTGTTGAAAGAGGTGATGTTGTCAGGGTGCCCGTAAAACCACATGGCAAGTTCAGCCATTCCCTCGTCAACCCATGTACTCTCATTTTCATCGTACTTCCAGTGTATCATATGCTCAAACTCGTGGGCAACAACTGCATGCATGTAGTCGCCGGAAGGCCCTCCCGAGCTGGTAGGATTCAGATAAAGAACTTCACATTCATTACTGGGATAATCGGGGAAAGTACCATCAGGGTACATATCGAAGGAGAAAAAGAAACCGTCCGCGCTGACATGAAAATTGTACCACATCAGGTAAACCCGTGGATCATTATCAAGCTCATCCGGGGGGTCACCGAAGGATAAGCTGTCAATCTCGTAGATACCCTGATCCGGATAGGGTCCCACACTGGTGTTCTCCCAGTGCTCAAGGATTGAGTCCACATCAGCCTGATCAATAAGAACAAGCCAGTCTTCATCCTTGACAACAACATAGCCCCTGTCACTCTTCCCGCGAACTGTACACACATGCTGCTCGAAATGGGGCGGCATTGGCTGCCACATAAACAACCACCAGGTCCACGAATCGCCAACCTCGGGGTTTTCCGGCGGGCCAAGAGGAACTCCCGGATTCTCAAGGTATACATTCGGGCCTCTCTCACTGAGTGGCGGGATTTGAAGATCATGCCTGTAAGCCGTTTCCTCTGCGAAAGCGGAAACAGCAAATACAACAAGAATCGCAACCAGCATCAGTGAAACTCTGCTGTTATTGAAAAACATCGGGCTCCTCTCTCAAGTTAAAAAATGAACCTTTCACAACCGGCGAAAATATAGCTTCATCTTCAATCAGGTACAAGCGATTCCCGATCTGCCGCCTGGCATACTCGTTCGTGAAGAGTACTGCTGTACTTCTCCAGAGGAAAACAGAACCGAACTTCTTTTCCGAAGAAAATAAATGGGTAGAATACCCTGAAGCAGGCTGCTCCCTGTTACCGAATATTTGATTCTCTCTGTTTGCAAATACTCGCCATCCGGGGTACAACAAACGATTACTTGCCTGCTATTGACAGCTATGTCAGTTACATATATCATACACCATGCCTATGGTGGCAATAACAAATCCGGGAGGATAATGCAAAGCGGTCATATAGACATTCTGATGAAGATGGGGCTTTCACTGAATGAAGCGAAAGTCTATCTTGCCCTGCTGAAGAAGAAGATCTCGCAAGTTGGAGAGATTGCTGCGCTCTCTGGCGTTCCACAAAAGATGATTTACTATGTACTGCAGAAGCTTATGAGCAAGGGCATGTGCTCACTGATTCCGGGAAGAGTAAAAAAATACAAACCGACTGAGCCTGGCGTGGGAATCGGAAGCTTTATCACCGGGGCCCAGAAACAGATCGATTCATCGAAGAAGATGCTGGATGACCTGGAAAAGCAATATGAGATCGGTCAGAATGAGACAAGTTCCCTGGAGTGCGTTGAGATTATTCAGAATACAACAACTGTCGCGCAGAGAGTTCTTTCTCTGGAACGTTTGTCAACAGAAGAAGTACTGTCTTTCAACAAACCTCCATACGCAATGTCAGAAAGAAACCTGGAAGAACTGTACGGGTTGAAGAGAGGAACAAGGTACAGATCAATCTACCAGATATCAGAAGCACGGAATCTTATTCCGAGGTCAGTAATGGAAATGTACCGTGAGGCCGGGGAAGAAGTCCGAATCTCTGAATCACTGCCAATGAAAATGATGATTTTTGACAGCAGGATTCTGATGTTTGCCCTTGAGGAATGTTTAACGCCGCCAGAGAACTTCACCGCCGTAATTATTCAGCGTTCCAGTCTGATCAACGCATTGAAAGAGCTGTTCGAGCTTTACTGGTCACACTCAATTACTGTTGAGGAATTCAGAGAACAATACAAAGATTCAATTTCTCCGGAGAACACATGACATCTAACCGCAACGAGAGAATTTTCAAATTGTAATTTTGATGTTTCACAAACACTTTCAGGGGAGAAAGAAAATGAAAAGAACAGGATTGCTACCAGGTGCAATGATGATAGCGGTATTGATGATTCTGTCAGGTATTGCCTGGAGTATAGATATCTCAAACGGCTATTACTACTCAACCGGATCGAGCGGGCACAATCCGCAAGCGATAACAGCTTCCAATTTCGGCCCTCAGATTTATTACTATTCCGGAACTCACAACAGAACATACTTCCTGTGGATGCAGCGGGGCGGAGCAGGGTATTCCATTGAAAACATGGTTCTGTTCTATGATCATAACACCGAGGAACTTTCCGACTCATACGGTGTTGGTCCGGGAATATCCGGAGCAACTGACTGTCACGCCCACGGAGCCCTGGTAGTTGCTGATGACGGTCACATAATTGTAATCCATGAAAAGCTGAGTAACACCGGCAGCAGCGGCCATAATACGCAGTATCAGATTAAGCGTTCAATAAACCCTGAAGATCCTTCAGGCGGTTTCTCAATGGTGCATCAGACAATATCAGGCAACTGCTATCCCAAAATCTGGAAAACAGCGAATGGTGATCTTTTTGTGTCATCAAGATACGGAAGTAATTCTTACTACGACCACTATCGTATAATGTTCTACAAATCCACAGATAACGGTTTAACATGGAATGCCGGAAACATCGTTGTGAACTTCGGAACCGCAAAGAACTACTGGGCATATCATGCAAGAATAACGCAGAGTGACAATGACGGAATACATCTTGCGGTAAATCGATGTGATCGTGACCCGGGTTACGGTTACCCGGACTGCTATTACCTGAACAGCGAAGACGGTGAGAACTGGGCAAACATAGATGGTTCCTTCACAAAGAATATTATTACAGACGGACCTCTTACCTCTGATGAGATGGACAGCCACTGCCTGGTACAGCATCTTCCGGGAAACAACGAAGTTACCTCTCTCACCGCCGGCTGCTTCTCACCGGAAGAAAACCTTTACCTCATCAACTGTGAGACATGGCGCAATAACCCGAATCCTGCGGACTGGTATCTGCGCTACTGGGAAGACAATGAGTGGAAGAAAATCGTGATTCCCCATAACGATAAGTTAATGTCGATTTATGGATTACATTGTATCACGGATGAAGAATTCGATATATACATTGAGTACTACGGAACATCCATCCGCGAATTACAAAGATGGAGAACAACGGACAGGGGTCAAACCTGGAATGTTGTTGAGGAAATAACCAGCGCAAGCGATCATGATCACAGATATCCGGTGCTTACAGCAAATCTGGATGATTCTCCATACCTCTCACTGACCTCCAGTTATCTTAATGCAACAAGCTGCGCGGATATCTTTATTCTCTCACGGGAGAAACCAACCACTTCGATAGAAGAACAGTCAACTGCCGGAATACTTGC
Source organism: Candidatus Sabulitectum sp. (assembly GCA_021107435.1). GTDB lineage: Bacteria > Fermentibacterota > Fermentibacteria > Fermentibacterales > JCC-6 > Sabulitectum. Next base: position 58,613 of record JAIOSV010000060.1, read on the forward strand.
AGATGTTGTACTCTATCAGAACAATCCTAACCCCGCACGACTTCATACAGACATTTCATACGCTCTTGCTGGAACCGGAGTTGTTTCGCTGAGCATCTACAACATCGACGGCAGGCTTGTGGAAACCCTCGTTAACGAAGAAACACGGCAGGAGGGAAATCACTCTGTTCTGTGGAACACTGATGAAATGTGTTCAGGTATTTATTTCTACCGCATTACAGCAGGGAATACTACTGAAACAAGGATGTGTACTGTATTGAAATAGAATCTGCCCCAATCGCTTTCAGCAGGGTCCCGGACATCCGTCCGGGACCCCCTTTTATGATAGGCGAAAGAAGCCCCGTCGGAAAAGATAAGACTTGACACTTCAACTAATAAAGATTATGGTGTCCCCCGAGGGACGACATCCGCGACAAAATCAGGAGGGTAAATGAATCTCAGTCAATTGAACGAAATATTCAGCTACATTGATTTAGTGCCTGGCGAGGTAAAGGTCTATCTGGCATTACTGAAAAAGAAGAATTGTTCCCCATCAGAAATAGCGAAGATTTCGGGATTGAAGAGAACAAAAGTATATGACCTGCTCACATCACTTGAAAAAAAAGGAGCATGCATTCTACTGCAGTCTACTCAGAAGATGTACGAACCCGTCGAGCCGGCTTTGTTGATGGAGAAAGTGAAGAAAAGGCTTTCACTTGCAGCATCAGGCATCAGCGAAGCATCAGAAGAGCTGAGTAACCTGTACTATAACTCGCATGACGCTAATGAAATAGTTGATTACGTGGAGGTGATAAGCGATCCGATACTCGTCCTTAAAAAATTCAATAGTCTCATCAAGCTTTCAAATGAAGAGATACTTATCAGCTCAGCAGGTGAAAGCGTTGCGGTAAAGCTGAGTAAGAAAGACAAAGAGCTTGCGGAGCGTCTCAATGATGAATCTGACAGACTTATTGAAAATGCACTGCAGAAAAATGTAATAATCAAAATAATTGTCGGTCTGAATGATTTGAATACAGGCATGATCGATGAGTTGAATATGAAACTGTTTGAGTACGACAACTACGACATACGCATCATTGAAAACATTCCCTGCAAACAGGCACTTTTCGACGGCAAACACATAGCTATCGGCCTGAGAGGAATTAGAACCGCAAAATACATTTCCAGCACTATTTATCTGCGAGACAAGGGGCTGGGAAATTTTAACAGGAAATCTTTTTACTCTTACTGGGCAGAAGGTATCTCGATCAAGAAAATTGATCTCGATGTTCTTGTTAGCGAACGGAAGATAAAAGTGCTTTAGCTCTATTTTAGAAAGGTGAGAAAATGCACTCAAAAGTAAGAATTCATTTCCTGCTGGCTTTGATATTTCTGTTAACCGGGACTTCAGCAGCTCAGTGGAATTCAGCCACCGATCTGCCCTACGCCCGGTGGTCAACGGCGTGCTGTGCACACAATGGATACGTGTACACTATCGGTGGGGAACAGAGCGGTATCGCTCACAACAATGTATGGTACTCGGAAACACTTGAAGACGGATCAATTGGTCCCTGGCTGTCCACATCGAGCCTGCCCGGTCCTCGTATGTATCACGGGTGTTTTATACACAATAACTTCCTTTTTGTCCTTGGCGGGTGGGGAAGCGGAAGCACCAGAAGCAATGTCTGGTCTGCTGAAATACAGGCTGACGGATCAATTGGTTCCTGGACATCAACGACTGACTTACCCTCACCCCGAAATTGTTACAGCCTGGCTGTCTGCAATGGATATGTATATGTAGCCCACGGTTCCGGGGTTATATTTGCTCAGATAAATGACAATGGAACAATTGGAGTATGGGAATCAACTACGAGTCTGCCAGGTTCGCGTACCGCATGTCGCTGCTTCGCTTTTAATGATTATCTGTATGTAACAGGTGGACACAGCAGTTCGCTCACATACTACAACAATGTCTGGTTCGCACAGTCACAGCCTGATGGCACAATAGGCTCCTGGACATCTACAGCACCGTTACCTGCGATATCCGCATACCATGGCTGCTGTGTTGAGGATGGAAATGTTTACATCACCGGTGGACAGAATATCAGTTCTTACTACAATACGGCAAGTACTGCCGGCATACAAATTTCCGGACCGCTTGATTCATGGGTTTCATTTCCAAACATACCGGAAGCGCGTTCCGGACATGGCTATTGCTCTTATGACGGCTACTTGTACATAATCGGCGGCACAAACTGGAGCGGGAATTTAAAGTCGGTTCGCTATGCGCACATTTCATCAGTCGAAGTTTCATCCCGGGAACATCAGTCTCTTCCGGGAGTTCAAACCCCTCTAATATCACCCAATCCTTTCCACGGCTCCACACAAATCCACTATTCACTTTCAGAACCCGCACATGTCACTATCCGTATTTATGACTGTTCCGGAAGAATGATAAAAAATCTGACCGATGAAGAAGCGGGAACCGGCGAACACTGTATTTTCTGGCACTCCAGAGACAGCAGCGGCAATGATATCCCGCCTGGAGTTTACTACTACACCCTGAGCGTCAATTCCAGCGTGTTTACAGGCTGTCTGGTAAACCTGAAATAGTACGAGAAACCGCCACTGCAAAACAGGTGACTCCTGACATGGCTGGTCCGCTTCCTCCGGATTGAGTGATGAACTCAGGAGTACCGGCAGGGCTCCCGTAAGCACATTTACAGAGTCTCGATTTCTGCTTACAGCCTGCTCATCAATCGGAAGCATTCAGAAGACAAAACAAGGCCCTTGACATACCGCAATTTTGAACGTCTAGTTCTATTTGAGGATGCCTCTAACAGAGACGCAGGGGTTTAATGAACAGCGGGATTTGTATATGCAGGTATGACCTTGCTGTTATTCCAGAGCGTATTGAGGCGGAGGGTTATCTGCGGGACAGTTGAGAAGCAATATGAATGATGTCAAAAGAGAGTACATAGATGATCTTACCGGTTTGTACAATCGTCGTTTTCTTAGCATAAAGGCTCAAGAGTATTTTCGAACTGACAACATGAAAACTTCCCCCGCATCAATTCTTCTCATAGATCTCGACCATTTCAAGAATGTTAACGACACATACGGTCATTCAATGGGTGATACCGTTTTGAAAGAATTCTCCTCATTGCTTGAAGAGCTCGTCAGGGGCAATGATCTTGTATTCAGATACGGTGGAGATGAGTTTATCTGCATCCTTCCACGTACAGCTTACGAGCATGCGGAAAGGATTTCACACAGATTTATTGAAAAATGTCGATTAAAGGAATTTTCACGGGTTCGCCTTACAATGAGTATAGGAATCGCGTCATTCCCTCATGAGGCTAATGAATGGAAAGACCTTTTTGATCTTGCCGATCAGCGTCTTTACAGTGCAAAGAGACACGGTCGCGACAGAATAGGTGTTCCAATAAGCGAAATGCGCAGTCTGGTAATTCCCACAAGAGAGATTGTCGGTCGCAGTATTGAACTTTCCAAAGTAGCATCTTCTGTTGAATTATCTTCAGATATTCATGGCAGGGTTTTTTGCATCAGCGGTGAAATCGGAGTGGGTAAGTCCAGACTTGCCGGAGAAATTGTTGATATGGATAAATTCAAATCCCTCAAGTTTCTCGGCAGCATTCTATCTGCTACCACCCTTTCGATTCCGTACTTCCCCTTCCGGGAACTCATCCGATCCATTGTCAGAATAGATGGTGGACTATGTCTCAGCAATATCCCCCGGGCTTACAGAATAGAACTTGCTAAAATCGTTCCAGAATTAACGGACAGTATTGGTGAGAGTACAGGTGAAGTGCTTTTCGTTGATAAATTCCGTCTTTTCGAAGGAGTTAGAAGGCTACTTGAACAACAGGTTGTCAAAAATCCATTCATCATCTCTATTGATAACATCCACTGGGCTGATGAGGGTTCGCTTGAACTTCTCCATTACACAATCAGAGCGTTTCACAACAGTCCAATTCTGTTCCTTCTCATCTATCGTATTGAGGAAGCGGATAGAAAGTGTTTTAAGAGAATACTCAATGACATGTCCAGGGAAGGGCTGTATACACAGATCACCCTTAAACCTCTTGATATTCCTGATGTATCCAGGATGCTCTCATTGATAATCGACAGAACTCCACCTCTTGAACTCACTGAATACATCTATAAGAAAACAGGGGGAAATCCATTCTTCATCGAAGAACTTATGAAATCCCTTCATGAGAGCGGAGCTCTTCACTGGGGAAATGACATGTGGAAATTTCGTGAAGACAGGGTGGACGTAATTCCTCATTCCATCAAAGATGTAATAGACAGAAAACTGGATTTCGTCTCCGCTGAAGCCAGGAATCTAATAGAACACGCTGCTGTAATCGGCAGGGAATTCTGCTTCAGCTTTCTGCTGGAAATAACTGACTGGAACGAAGGTCAACTCTTTGACCTTATGGATGAAGCACTAAGAACAGGGCTTCTTAAGGAGTACAGCGGTGAACGATACTTCTTCCCTGAAGATGTCATAAGAGAAGTAGTTTACAACGGAATGAATAAAGCCAGACGCCAGAGGTTTCACCTGACAATTGCCGAAAAGCAACTGGCTTTACACAGAGAAAGGGGGGAAGAAGCCATAGAAGATCTATCCCTGCACTTCTATCTGGGTGGAAATGCGGAAAAAGCGCTCGAATACAGCATTTCAGCCGGTGACAAGGCAAGAGAATCATACGCTTACAGAGAAGCAGTAGAGTATTACGACAGGGCAATTGATTCCTTCAAAACAAACTGTACAGTGCCGAACAGGAAAAACATAAAGTGTCTGATGAACAGAGCTGTTGCGCTGAATGTTCTCGGGGAGAGTGAGAAGGCAGTTCATGAACTTCAGAAAGTAATTCGACAATCAATCAAAATTTCAGACAGAGAACTTGAAATTGATGGGCTTCTTCATCTCTGCAAGCCATACCTGGATACTGCTGAATATGAAAAGGCTCTGGAAAAGGCTGAAGAAGCTGAAAAGATATCACGAGAAATAAATAACATGAAAAAAGTAGCGGATGCCCTGGACAACTGCGGTCTCAGCTACTGGCATCTGGGCAGATATCACGAAGCTGTGAAGTACTATTTAGAGTCGCTGAAAATACTGGAAAAAATGGGTGGGAAATCAGCCAGCCCAGCTACTCTCAACAACATAGGTGCTGCCTGCTGGAACCTTGGAGAATACAACAGAGCAATGGACTATTTCAAGAATTCGCTGGAAATAGCGGAGCGAATTGGTGATTTGAAGACAAATGCAGCATCCCTCAACAACTGCGGTCTGGTACACTGGGGATTCTGTGAATACAGAAAGGCACTTGAATACTTCATGAGATCACTTGAGATATCCGAAAAAACAGGGAACAGAAATTCAGCAGCAATGAATCTTAACAACATCGGCAAGGCGCATGAGCTTTTCAGTGAGTACAGCAAATCCCTTGAGTTCTTTAATCGCTCACTGGCAATTACAAGAGAAACCGGTGACCGCAGAACCGAATCGACGATCCTGGCCAATATGGGTGATATCAACAGGATCCTCGGCAAATACAAAACATCTCTCGAGTTTATCAGTGATTCGCTTGTTATCAGGCACAGCACAGGCGATCGCAGAGGAATAATGGAATGCCTGATGAGCAAAGGTGACACGCTGGCCTTTATGGACAAATTCGAAGCTGCCGGGGAATGCTATATACAATCCCGTGAAATAGCATTTGAGATTGATGCAGTAAGCCAGATACAAGGAATTGAGATCAGCATCCTCTCTCTCGATTTTGAGGAGAACAAACTTGAAGGAGTGGAAAAGGGAATAGCGAAGATTCTCCTCTCTCAGAAGGAATCCGTTAGCAGAAGTTTGAAGGCATCAGCTCATCAACTGGCCGGCAGACTTTATGCGAAAAAGCTTGACTGGAACAGATCAACTGAATCCTTTGATAAATCCGCAGACATTTTCAAAAAACTTGATAACAACTATGACCTCGCGATCACGCTTTTTTATAAAGGGCAGATGCATAAAGAGTCCGGTAACAAAGTCGAATCAGATGAATGTTACGCAAAAGCGAAAAGGATTTTTACCAGCATTTCGGCAAACGGATGGCTAAAACGCCTGGGATAATAAGCAAGATGATATGAAGCAGCATACGATTGCACTTATGCGCTTCCTGTATGCTTTACTTTGTCTTACTCTCGATAGCTTCACGAACAGCCTTTTGCAGTACCTTCATAACGTATGGTTTTGGTATAAAGCTTATGAGTCCTTTGCCCGCGAAACGCTCTGAAATTTCCTGCCAGCAGTAACCACTGGACAGAACAACGCGAACGTCTTTCCTGATTCTCTGCATCTCCTGAAGGGCTTCTTCCCCATCCATTCGCGGCATGGTCAGGTCCAGGAGAACGCAATCTATTTCGTCGTGTCTGACTCGAAATATCTCAACTGCTTCCTCGCCGTCTACAGCCAGTATCACACTGAGCCCCAGCCGCTCAAGCATGTGCTTCCCAATTTTGCGTACTGTCTCCTCATCGTCAGCCAGAAGAACAGTACCATGTCCATTCCAGTCCGTCTGCTCGTCATTTACTTTTACGACAACTTTGATGGATTTGTCGGAAACTGGCAGAAGAATTCTGAATGTAGTACCTGTTCCAGGTTCACTGTAAACCCTGAGTACTCCTTTGTGCCCTCGCACAATACCCTGAACAGCGGACAGTCCCAGTCCGCGTCCGTCAATCTTAGTTGAGAAAAACGGATCGAACAGCCGTTGCTTTGTTGAATTGTCCATTCCGCATCCGGTATCGGTTACCTCAAGAAAGGCATACATTCCTTCAAGCAGATTCTCGTCTGCATATGTTTCGTGCAGATGGAAATTGTCGTATTGAACAAACCCTGTGGAGATCGAAATAACACCGTTCATATCACCTATGGCATCCGAAGCATTTGTAATCAGATTCATGATTACCTGTCGAATCTGCGTAGCATCAGCCATGATGATGACAGGATCATTTGCGAGTTTATACTTGAGAACCGCTTTCTTTCTGATTGAGACCTCAAGGATGTGGGACATCTCTTGAACAATCTCCGAGAGATTGGTCGACTCAATTACAGAATGTCCTTTCCCTGAATAGGCAAGCATCTGGTAGCAGAGTTCAGCAGCCCGACTGGCCGCGGTTTCAATGTCCTGGATATTCTGACGAGCCGGAGATTCCGCTGGAAGATCGAACAGAGCCAGATCAGCATTACCCAGAATACCGGTAAGAAGATTGTTAAAGTCATGTGCGATACCACCGGCAAGGACTCCGAGACTCTCAAGTTTCTGAGCGTGCAGAACCTGTCGTTCGAGATTCAACTGCTCCTGCTCGGCACATTTACGTTCAGTGATGTTCGTCATAACTCCCTGGAGAAACAATGGTGTTCCTTCATCACTTTTAACAATGACAGCCTCATCCCTGAACCAGACAGTATCGCCTGCTTTCGAAATCATACGATACTCGGATAGAAACGGTACTCCTGTCTCATGGCAGTTGGCAACCTGCTCCAGTACACGATCGCGATCATCCGGATGCAAATGCTGAGCCCAGTAATCCGGATTATCCTTGTAGACCTGCGGTGAAACACCCAGGAATGCTTTAATCTGGGGGCTTATAAAGGTAGTCGTGCTTATCTCGTTAAGAGTGGCGATGTAGGTGACTGCGGGCATTTGCTCCACAAGAGTTCGATAACGCTTCTCCGCTTTCTGCAATTCCTTTTCAGCCATCTTACGCTCAGTTATATCGCATCCCGTTCCCTGGAACTCGACCACCTGCCCATCATCATCCAGAATTGCTCGATTGGTCCACTGGTTCCAGCGGGACTCGCCATCGGGCATAACAATACGGTATTCATGAGTCGCAACAGTATTTTCTCTTCCAAGAGACGCGAAGTACCCTGTTACAGCCTGATGATATTCTTCCGGGATTAAAGAAAAAAAGCTCTGCCCTAAGAGTTCATCACGACTGCGATCAAAGTATCGACAATATGCATCGTTGACAAATGTAAGCGTGCCGTCAGGCAGATTACGACAAATAAGTTCAGTCTGATCCTCAACTATACCGCGATAGCGCTCCTCGCTCTGGCGCAGAGAGCCCTCTGCACGCCTGCGCCTGAGGACGTTTACAGTCAGGGCGAGAATTGTCGCGGACTGCAGCAGCACAAAGGCCATTGCCATCCAGAAAAGCGTCTTGTGCTGATAGTACAGCGACACCGGCTCGTTCAGTACAACTCTTCCGTCGGGCAGATCCGCGACTGAGACTCCATACCGCTGCATCACATCATAATCGAACATGGGAACATTAGGACTTTCAGTAATAACGGGAATATCATCCGGCGATTCTCCGTTCAACACCCTGAGTGCCAGTAGCGCAGCATGTTCTCCCTGAGCCTTGCCGCTGGTAACAACACCTCCTATAACACCATGCCCCACAAACATATCCCACGCAGTATAAACGGGAACACCACAGTTCTCTGTTACAAGCATCGTATATTCCCGGTAATTGAACGTTCTTCCGGCCTGATCCCTGTAGAAAGAGAGAAGAAGAACTACTGTTTCATCAGGAAGTTCATTAAGAGATTCCGTCAGCTCTTCAGTTGTAAGGTTCAGCAATTCGATGAATTCAATTCTGCCGGCAAATACGGGCACAGTGTTTCTGAAGTTCTCCAGATTCCAGATGCCTGTAGGTGTACTGTCATTTACCACCGCTACATATCGCGTACCCGGATGCAGTTTCAGCGCCAGTTCAATAGTTCCGGCGATATCCATAGCCTCTGCAACGCCTGTAATTCCTCCAAAGCTCTCAATCCTTGATTCCGTGTAGCTGTTCAATCCACAAAAAACAACGGGCACACCCGGAAAAAGCAGATCCCGATGAAGCAATAGAAAATTCAGCGCAGTGTCATCAGTGGTAATTACAAGATCAAAGTGATCTCCTTCATACTTGTCCCGGTACAACTGCTCCAGCAGAGGAAACATATCCTCGGGCGTGTACACCTTCGTATCCATATACTCGGTATGAATATTCATCTCAAAGTCTGCTTCATCCAGAACAGAATGCAATCCATTCGAAATATTCTCTGTCCATATGAAACCCGGATGATAAGAATGAAGAATCAGAACACAGGGAATGTTGCTTTCATGTACTGCAGGTATCGCAATTGCAGTACTGCCGGACAACACTGCAATCAACAAAACCGACAGCAATAAAAACAGTCTGCTCTCTGAAAACCGCACTGATCCGGCTGCCATCAATAAGCCCCCGTGGATGAAGAAAGATAATGACTGGAAACCAGTGTCTCTCCCTCATGTAAGCCTGACTCTCAGAAACACTCTACCCATTGTACATGTAAAGATATTCGGATATACAGAAGCATTGTCAAGTACCGAAGATGTCATATGATACAGCAATCTGACATTCATGAACATGGAGAATCAACAGGATCATTTTCGGATAAATCAAGTTACAGATAATACTACTGAGGCCAGCGATAGAACTTCACAGGCAATCCAAAGAAGCCATTCTCCTCTATTGTGCATACATGAGGTCCATTAAACCAGCTCTGTATCACCATATCCTGCGAGTCCAGAACACCGGAAATACCTCTATCCTCCAGAAAAATGGAAACCTGGGCTCCGAAGTGAAGAATGTCACCGGGACATAAACCTTCCTCCCCGACGGAAACAGAGCAATCCTGATCATTCCTGAAGATTGCTGCTTCAGTATCTGTATCAGGCTTATAGCTGCCATCCCCAAGGGGTACCAGATAGTCGGTAATACCACGGGGGCCCAGATACAGGTAGTCGAATCCCTGACGGCGTTTCCCGTAAACAGCCAGCCCGGCACAATCAGTGCCTAACCTGTTATCCGACTGCTGGCTGCCGTCTGGAGTTCGCCTTGGAGCCATTATAAAAGGAGTGTTTATCAATTCGTAAAGGTATCCGATGTAAGTGTCATCAGGACGCAGAGATATCTGGATTACATCATTAGTATGAAGTGGATTAACCTGATACAAAGTGTCAAGGGTTTCCATCCCTGTTGCAAGGTAGAAAGTTCCCAGCATCGGTACGCCGTTTTCTCCGGGAATCAGTAAAATTTCCTCAGTGCAATCAGCAAAGGAAACAGCAGTATAAAGCAGTGTATCCACTCCAAGGCCAACCGGTCCCACATCCTGAAGCATGTTATCATAAAATGCCCGGACGGGAAGCAGGAGTTGCCAGTCAACATCTTCTCCACTGGGACTTATCACAGTGATTGAGGACGGTACAACAAATGAGAATTCAGAAGCCCACTGCCGGAAACCAATGTGATGTGATGCGAGCAGGCACAGAAAAGCAACAGACAACTCTGTTACTCCCAGCGCCAACCGGCTACAAAAAGCTCTGATACACAAAGATCTTCACAGGTATCTCCGGGATAAGCATCGTCGAAATGCAGACGGACTCTGTCCGTAATGATACCCGTGCCGCTGTTGTAGATCGGCTGAACCAGAGGAGAGAGTATTCCCTTCTCAACTTCCACCCACGGAATATCCTCAAGAATTACTGTTTCAGTATACACATCATCCTCTCCGTATATCTCTACAGTGACCGTTCGCGGTCTGCCGTTGGATGTGTACACAGATTGACTCTTTGTATATCCGCAGATAATTCCCACGAATCCGACAGTCATTGGTCGGTCCATTTGAAGCTCAATCCACTCTCCACCATACCCAGGAACATCCTCGGCCCAGGCTCTGGACAAATCCCTGTCAATCAGGTTATCCGGTGAGTAGGTGCTGTTACCGCTTGAAGACAGGTATGAAGATGCAGTAACCGTACACTCTTCAGGATCATCGGACTGCCCCAGGAGGTTCCGGGAATTACCCCAGATAGAAACATCATAACTGACTTCCAGGGGAGCAGCAGAAGCCATATTAAAATGGTTTCTGGAGATCACATACTGCGTTTCCTCAATCCACCTGCCTCCCTCGGGCAGACTCACAGTTCGACCTCCATTGGCAATGAGTTCACTGAAGTCGAATCTGATCTCCAGTTGTTCGACTGTTCCGTCCCCCCAGTATCCTGCGGGATCAAGCAGGTAACGGAAGTATCTGTTCTCAAAACCCGGGAAGTAGTTCTTTGTGGTCTCAAAGTCTGAAAACCTTGCTTTAACGCTGTAGCTGACCACAAGCTCAACAGTATCCGATGGCTGAATCTCAAAGGTAGTGGTAAAGAAAAGCCTGTGGAAATTCTGCTCACTCCCGTAGCTGTTCAGGAAAGTGTCAGTGTTGAACCCCTGCCTGATCTGGTATTCCAGCAATCTCCCATCCAGTGTAATTTCAAATCGGGGAACCTCTTCATCAACCAGAATACTATGATCCATTCCTGCAGATGCAGATAAAGCCAGATCCACAGGAAAGGCATAACCGGTCCTTGTGCCGCCACCTGTGTCATGAAGAATGTATGTGGCTTCCACATCAACATACTTGAATCCGGGAGTGATAAGCAGATTTTCTGAGACAAGTTCACCCCCTCTGTAAGATCTGTATATCACATTTCCGGAACCAACTGTGTTTGAAAAATCAACAGGACCCCCATTTGCCAATACCGTGGAACTCACACCGGCACACAGTAAAAGAAATGCGCCCCCTTTCGGTAATTTCATCGCAACCTCCAGACCCGTTTGTTCAGGCACCTGCCTTAATTATCTACAGGAAACAACATTACAGAAGGCAACCTCACTCGTCAAGAACACCGTAAACAGCCTTTCCCCCCGTTTGCCGATAATTCTCGGAATCTGGTGCTTTTGCAATTCCGATTGTATAGTTCATCGAATCAGCAATATGAAAGGCTGGATTTATGAAAAACTACAGGGCTGAAATTTATGGTGAGCGAATTGCAGACACTTACGACGATTGGTACAGTTCACCAGGGGAATCATCAATCGAATTGTTGAGCGACCTGGCAAACGGCGGTCGTGTACTTGAACTGGGAATCGGAACAGGTCGTGTCGCTTTACCTTTGAAGGAAAAGGGAATTGACATCCACGGAATTGATGCGTCACCGGCGATGATAGGGAAGCTCCGCGCAAAGCCGTATGGAAATGACATACCGATCACATTCGGGGATTTCTCGGAAGTGCCCGTTGAAGGCAAATTTGATTTGATCTTTGTTGTCTTCAACACTTTTTTCTCCCTGACGACTCAGGAAACACAGCTGAAATGTCTTCAGAATGTTGCGAAACACCTGACGATGAAGGGAAAGTTTCTGATTGAAGCTTTCGTTCCGGATCCTGGAAGATTTGATCGGGGGCAGAGTGTCCGAGCAACGGAAATAGGCGAGAACCAGGTAAAAATCGATGTATCAAAACACAATCAACTGACGCAGCAGATAACCGGCCAGCATGTGCTTCTAACAGATGGAGGTGTGCGTCTTTTTCCTGTAACTATTCGTTACACCTGGCCGTCAGAGCTGGACATGATGGCAAGAGTCGCGGGCATGAAGCTGATTGACAGATGGGGAGACTGGAATCAGGTTTCTTTTTCATCAGACAGTATCAAGCACATATCGGTTTACAAACCCTTGCAGAAACAGACACACAGAAAGGGATGAATGTATTTTCTTAAAGAAATCTTCCGGGAGGATGTTATCAATACAGAGGGAAGAACACTTCACCGGGAGGCCGTACGAGGAATTATTCTGCAACAGCACACCATCCTGATGATCTATTCCCCCGTGAACGGAGATTACAAATTCCCCGGAGGAGGAGTTGACGAGAATGAAAGCTGTGAAAAAGCGCTTATACGGGAAGTTCAGGAAGAATGCGGAGCAGTACTTTCCCACATCAGTCAGGAAGTGGGTTGTGTGATTGAGTACAGCATCCCCCGGGAAATCAACTATGATGTCTTCAAGATGACATCGCGTTATTTTCTTTGTAACACTGATGATGATTTCCGAGAACAAAATCTGGATCAGTATGAACAGGATTTGGGATTCCGCCCCGTCCGGGTGGATATTGACACTGCCATTCAAACAAACAACGCTATCCTTGATGCCACAGATCGAAAGATACCACCATGGACAGATCGGGAAACTCTCGTTCTGAAATACATCAAAGAAAACATCCTTCTGAAAAACTCTATCTGAAACCGGCGATTTATCCGGCAGATTCGGCAGCCTGAAGATCTGCAAGCTGGCACATCATCAGTTCCCCTGTCTTCTCATGCCGCAGATGAAGTCCGTTTCCGCCACACCAGCGCCAGGAACTGCATTCAGCGCACAGGCCCGTCTTTGCCCAGCTTCGATCCCGCATGACATCAAATCGATTCTCCCAGCACTCCAGAAAATCATCTTTGTAGATATTTCCCTGAATGAAGTCATCGCGAAGACTGGGACAGGCGGAAATGGAACCGTCAATAAGCACCGATCCTATGTTAATTCCCGCTTTGCAGAACATGAAGTCATCTCGAACTTCCTTCTCATAGTTCCCCAAAAAGCCGTCACAGCCATAGTTTACTCTGATATCACCGGACTCCCTGGCCGATTTGATGAAATCCAGTGCCTGACGCAACTGGCTGCCGTTCAGGGAAAGATCGGGATCAGAAGCACCCCTGCCTCTGGGGAATATGCTTACTATTCTCCAATTTTTTACCCCCATTTTTACAAGCATGTCTTTCATCTGCGGAAGATCTTGAAGATTACGCTGCGTAAGACAAGTCATAACATCGTATACAGGGATCGAACTTGCTGCCAGATTGGATATTGCTTTAACTGCCCGTTTGAATGAACCTTGTTTATTCCGGAGCCAGTCATGAGAACCGGCCATGCCGTCCAGACTCACAGTCATAGTGACCATTCCAGCGTTCAACAGAGAATTTAATCGAGCAGATGAGATATCCCAGCCATTACTTACTATTCCCCATGGAAATCCCCAGCCGGCGATCTGATCACCAACCTGTTCCAGATCACGCCTGAGAGTGGGCTCTCCTCCGGTGATTGCGATTGTGATATTTCCAGGATCCAGTTTCTTTCGGATATCGTCAAGCACACGAAGAAAATCTTCTGCTGCCATATCGGCCACAGAGGAAGAAGACATGCAATCGCTGCCGCAGTGGCCGCAATTCAGATTACAGCGGAGTGTACACTCCCAGAACAGATACCTGAGTTCGTGAATGCTTGTCTGAATGTTCCTGTGATATCGAAAAAGCTCCAGTTGTGTACGCTTCTTCAGGCCCGGTCGAAGGCATGTCATCGTCTACTCGCCTGCGCTTTGAAGGTAAAAATCGACATCAAAACTAATAAACTCCATATGACTCTCAAGGAAAAGCAGTGTATCCTTACCCTCGAAGAATCCGTTTTCAGTACCATCAATATCAGTGGCTGTCAGTCTAACTGAATCGGGCCACGGGAAGTACTCAGATCCCATAAACAGTTCATAGGATCCGTTCCAGATAGTCGTATACTCACTGTAATCGAACGAAGAATCGGGGCTTGACAGTCTGACCTGAATTCCCTGAACATAACTGCTGTCTTCTGCCGAGCGAATCTGACCATCAATACGCACTTCCACACTGGGAACACCATAATCAGGAGCCATGCTGCATCCGGAGAGAATTCCCAAAAGACTCAATACTGAAGCAAACAGTTTTCCGAATGATCTGAGGTATACAATCTGTCCTTTTCTTACTGCTTCATCCACGGACGCGCTCATTATTCTTTTTCAAGGTAAAAGTTGATCTGAAATTCCTGAAATTCCTGATCTCTCTCCGGGAATAGAAGCGTATCTTTAGCGGCAAACAAGCCATTCTGATCTCCATCAATATCAGTAGCGATAACTCGAACAGTGTCAGGCCAGGGGTAAAATTCGTTTTCAATGAACTGCTGGTACTGCCCGTTTTCATCCGACAGAGAAGTACTGTAATCAATGGATGAATCAGGGCTGGCTATTTGAATTTGTATCCCCGCAATAGAACTGCTGTCTGCGGCAGAGGAAGTTTGACCGGAGAAATAGAGTGTCGCGGGCGGACCGTAAGTCGGTTCAGCTACTGAATCACAGCATGAAAGTATACCGGCCAGACTCAATGCTGAAGCAAACAGTTTCGAGATCAGCCTAAGAAAGACAATTCTTCCGCTTCTTACTGCTTCAGCCATGGAAAACCTCCTTTTCTCAATCTACTCCCTGATATCAGCATTGTTCCCGTGAATTAAGATACAACTTCATACAAAAACGCACAGTTATCTGATGACTGCAAACTTGCTGATCATCTGGTTATCCGAGGTCTGTACACAGTAAACATATAGACCTGTGCAGATCAGTCTGCCGTCAGAATTTGTCAAATCCCAGTATTCCTCACCAACGTCACCGCCGTAGCTTCTGTGCTGAAGTGTTACCACATGGTCTCCACTCAGCGTGTAAATTCGTATATCACACATCGGCGGAAGATTACAAAAGGCAATTTTGTTGGAATATGGTAACTCCCATTCAGCAGATCCTCTGTACGGATTGGGTACAACTCTCACATTCTCGGTCCAGTCCGGGTCGGCAGCCCAGCCCGGGATTACCGGAATCGGGGAACCGTCCAGAGCCTTCTTGTAGTTGGTCTGCCTGCTTTCTATGTCAGTTTCTCCGTCGTAAGCGGAAAGAGCATAGAAATACGGAAAACCACGGGTAACAGTGCTGTCTGTAAACTGGTAGGTACCACTTTCAAAATCGTTTATCAACTCCCAGTTACTGGTGTTAAAGACAGATCTGTAAAGGCGATAACCTCCAAAAGGTTCGTATGTCTCAGCATCATCACTCCAGATCACGTCCACAGCCCCGCCTGAAGTCTCGTAGAAGAATGCAGGCACAGACGGAACATCGGGAACGCCCCATCCGCCGTCACGGTAGTAGGCATCAAGCATGTTATCCGCCTGCTGTCTGAGACCATCAAGACCACGGCCTATGACCCACCCGCCAACAACATGCAGACTGTCCCCATCTGCCAGATCAACCGGCCCGAAAGACATGAGAAACTGATAGTCGTATGGCTGGAACCCCATTGCAATGGGGTTCTCGTGCACAATTGGAAAAGGTCCGGGGTTGGCAGGCAGGAATGCACTGGGAGCACAGGCATCACCAATCCAGCCTGCAAGGTATGCGGGACCACTCTGCCTTCCGCTGTAATACTGGTTCTCACCCCAGATGTAGCTGTAGCAGTCTTCGTCGGCGAAGGGAATACCATTACCATTCCACCATGAATGGGACAGCGGAACGGGGCAGCCAAACACATCGATGGGTCTCTCAATTGTACCATCAGCTTTCCTGATCCAGAAATCCAGCAGACGCCAGCCAACAAACCCGTTGCATGGAGGAGATATGGTAGGTTCACCTGAGTCATCGGTGGACGAACTCGGCAGGTTCCCGTCCCACATATAACTCATGTTCCTTGGTACAACAGCGTATGTAGTATCCCCCACAGTATGATGCCAGAAAGAAGGTGGCCTGCCGTCTGCAAAAAGCTGAAGCCCAGTGTTTGGTTCAGTGGTATAGACAGTGTCTCCCCCTGCAGTCTTGAACAACACGGTGAAGTGGTCGGAAACACCGTCGGAGTTTACATCCGCGTCCACTACCCCGTCGGATCCTGAATAGTTGTAGTGGTAGTAGATATCATCCTCCGGCTCAGTCCAGGATGCATCCGGATTCCTCTGATAGATGTAGATGTCAGCTTCGCTTGCTTTCATTCCGGAATCGAACTCATAATCAAAAGTAGCATTGGGATCATTACACCAGATAGCGTGACCGTCGTAGAAAACCATGTCGTCAACATAGAAGTATTTCTCCGGGTCAGCGGAAGCAATATCACAGTCTCCTATGATTGAGAAACAGAAAGCATCCAGTGGAACCCCGGGATTTCCAAACTCGCTCACATGCGTCACCGTTATGTCATTAACGGCAAACTGACAATATCCGGGGGTGCTCCAGCTGTAAGCCCTCTGGAATGTCCTGACACCAATGGGATTACTATTTCCCAGATACCAGTCGTCCTCACCCCAGCTTGATTCCTCATCGGCAATCTCGCCTGGAGTTGCCTTATACATGGGATAGCCTTCACTGGGATAAAATTCAAATGCGCTGAAGCTGTAGGCTGAGCTGCTGGCATATGATCCCGGCACTCCACCGGGAGTCACCTCTCCATGGGCTGATGCCACTATCGATGAGAAAGAGAGATAGGAAGAGTTCAGTTCTCCCGGCCATATCAGATTCCCGCACAACCCAAGATTGTAAAAATACATCCAGAGATCAGATAGATTATGTCTGCTGTATTCTGTTGAAGGTCTGTTGTCCACAGGATCAAGTAATAACTGCAACGGCACTTCGTTAGGCATGGCAAAGGATTGCACTGCAATGAGAGAGAGAGCAGCCCGTAAGAAGGCGGTTTTTATCATGTCAACTCTTCATCTGCACAAGTAACTCGAGAAGGTCAAGAAGAAAGTTTTCCGACTGCGGATCGAGACCCAGTCCGTAGCCAACCTGCTTGCACATGAACCAGGAGTAAATGTATTTCTCACTGAAAAATGCACAGGAAGCCCCTGATGCAGCCACATCAACTATATCAGTATCGAAAACACTTTCCCGATCAGGGTTATCTGTTCCAAATTGATAGTCTGGAGCTACTTGAAGCAATCCGTATGCACATGCTATCGCCTGAAGCAGATCGCCTTCAGTACCCCGAACTTCCTGCAACATCAGCCAGCCAGCCAAGGCATCCAGAGTAATTTGACCAATAGATCCGTTCAGATCAAGTACAGCATAGTCATAGATAATACTCGGGCCTACCTCTATCCAGGAATGATGATAGTATCCAGGCCCCAGGCGAACAGTTTTCACAGGAATGGTCACAAAGGTAAAACCGGAAGAAGTACTGTCACAGCTGTAGAAATAACCGCTCTGTGCCTGGTAGATATCAAGACAGGCAACAGGATTGTCATATACAGGTGAAAAACGAAAGAGCAGATCAGTGCTGAATTCATTTTCAGTGAGATATCCATAAATCTGCTGACCCACCCACACATATCCGGAATCTGCAGTAAGAGAAAGCCAGATATTCAAAGAGTCCTGGGGCAGATCCGGGTCAACACACTGAAAGACAGTCCACATAGTATCCTGAAACTGCACTTCTTCAAGATGTTGAACTACGATAGATCTACCCAGATCCTGCTGAATGGCAGCCTGAAAGTAGTCATCACCCTGATCCCAGTAATCCTCAAGGAAAAGGGTGGAGATCGCAGCGCCGAGAAAACCATCAGCTCTGGTAACATCAACATCAATGGCCTGCTGGAAATACTCAAAGGCATTCAGGTATTCGTCCTGCCGGATGGCCTGCCAGCCCAGTTCAATAAAACCGTCATACTCCTCAATTTCAGGAAGGTCTGATGGATTTTTCATACATGACAAACCCGCGCCTGCACTGAGAATTATCGCCGCAGGCAATACCGTGAAAATGAACAGGAAGAATAATTTTCTTATTACAATCCTCCCGTCCCGATACGAATGAGCTTGATGGTCTCTGCATACCCTGATGTCTCGAATCTGGCAAAAAAGACACCACTGGGGACATTATTCCCCGAGTCATCGGTACCGACCCAGGAAATGGTGTGCAGGCCTCCCGGCATTTCCGTATTCACAAGAGCAGTTACCTGCCTGCCCGACATATCGTAAATTGTAAGAGTTACGGGAGAAGCTTCAGGCAGAGAGAATCGGAAAGATACCTGAGATGAAAAGGGATTGGGAAAACTGCCTTGTATAGTCGGAACAGATGATATACCGGGAGAGAACAGACCCGGGCTCTGGCCAAGAACATGAATCCCGGCTCCTGTGACAGGTGCATACATTCTGCCGGAAAGGAAATAGCTTTCCAGCTCAATCCACTCTTCCCCATCAAGCCAGAAAACCGCCCCCTGGGAATTTTCCGCCGGGAAGGAGATCAGACCCTGGTCATGGGAAGCTGCCACAGGTTCAGCTGTGATACCGGTGAGAACTCCAGCAAGTGCATCAAGGGGAAGGTCGCAGGGTATTGAAATACTCTGAGCATCAGCTTCGGCGAGACTGGCCATGGCTCCATATGGAAGAGCTCCTGCAGAAATCTCGAGTCTGGCAGCCTCTATATCGAGAGTAAGCTTCCCTGTTCCTCCGTAACCCACCGCAAGCTGCAGTGAATCAGCGTGAATCAGCCCCAGGCTGTCATAGCCGCTGCAGACAAGCCTGTAGTTCCCTGCGGACCATGCATGTGCTTTGCCTGTCCACAGGGTGCCTGAGAGAAAGTTCATGGTAATAATTGCAGTACTGTCTGCAATACCGTCCGAGTTAATACTGGAAAGTTCCAGTTCCGGACCAACCCAGTCGAACCCGTAAGGGATCTGGGTATCTTCCCTGAACAAAGAAGTATAGACCTGGAGGTAGTGTTGATTCATCCCGTTCTGCAGAGCAACCATGAAAAGGCTCTTTTCAGCAGTGTCCTGACTGAAAGTATATCTGATCCTGGCAGTGCCCCCGGGGTTGTTGTTGGTAAGAACGAGACAGGTGCGAAAACCTCCAAGTTCAAATGTTCCATTGTAAAATTCGTTGAACTCCAGGGAATCAACAGACTGCAATGTAGAGTCATCTGCGAGTATTATCCTGTACACAGTCCAGCGACCGTTCAGATTTGACCCGGATCCTGTATTCTGGTTGTACATCCCGTTGAAATAGACTGTTGTGTTTCCGCCTGACGCATAGTCACCCTCAAAGCTGGCATACTGTGCGGCAAAGACCTGAGCGCTTACTCCGTATGTGTATGGCGCAATCCAGGTCGGGAAAGGATAAGTATCAAACTCCCCTATAAATGAGGCGGGGCTGTTCATCATGGTGAATATGTAACCGGTCCCGTCCAGAAAATCGTATCTGTAGATACCACCGGCAAAACTCCCGGCTGTGTGGGCAAGAAGATTTGTAATAAGCCAGTCTTCGTAGAGGGGATAAATAACGGTTTCCACTGCTTCATTTTCCGGTACGGAAGGGTCAATGACGGTTGCTATGTTCAGCATGCCTGTTCTGGAAGACTGCGCTATCTCAGAGATCGCAGATGATCCAAATCTCTGCTCTATGTACTTGAACCACAAAAACTCTCCACCCTGGTTAACTCCGAAATCCCTGCCCGATTGACCGGAACACCAGGATGAAAGTTCAATCCCTCCCCCTCTGGCAAAGTCGGTAAGATAGGCCTGGACGCCCAAACGTCCGCTGTACTCCGAGGTCAAACCATAACAGAGAAACTGGGAGAACAAACCCAGACCCCGAACAACCCACCTGTCCTCGAACCTGTTGCTGGCAACCCTGAAGAACTGTCCCAGCCCGGTTGCAACCGACCATGTGTGGATCGAACCCCGGATCAACTGCCACGGTTCGCCGGGCATGTTTTTGTAAGCGCCCAGGTTTACATAGAAAGCATCGTGGTTGTTTCCAGTTTCCATGTCACCATCAAAGTCTTCAGGCCATGCATAGATCATGTTCTGCAGCCTGACGAACATCGGGGCGCCGGGTACCGGATGGTAGTCCGGTACATCGGCAAACATTATCCATATCCTGTCATCATCGTTCAAAGTCTGCGGCATGGGACCGAATGAAGAGATCAGCGTACCCAGTACATCCACTCCTGCGCCTTCAAACTGTGCAGCAATACTGTCAATCTCCGCCTGTGTCATCAGGTTGTCCCAGATTATCTGGAACTTATCTTCGGAATCGGGAAGATCAAAAAAGGTTGTGTCCTGTACAAGAAAACAAGCATGAGGAGTAACTGCTCTGCATGTGAACTGCCGAACCCGGGGTTCATCCGGAAAGTATGAAATGTCCGGTACCAAAAGATCCAGAGTATCACCTACATCAAGGGCGAAAGCAGATCCGGTACGCACCATAACTACTGAACCCGCAACCAGCCAGATCGTGAGCAGATACTTCATGAAATTCATGGCTGAACCCTTCTGCATGTTGTTACCTGAAAGAACAATATCCTTGTTACAGGTGCACCGGTCAACCTGGCTGCACATGGAGACTGTCACGAGTTATGGTGATTGTGCTCCAAGGCTCTCAAAGGCACTCTCAAGAATTGGGTCAACGCCGCTCTCAAAGTCAGCTTCGGTTGCTTCAACAAAAACATCAGGAGCAATCCCGAATCCTTCGATCACTGATGAATCAGGACGCAGAATGGTTCGCGACGGGCATTCCACATACCAGTTGTCAGGCAGTTCCCAGCAGGTTACCGGCCAGTCGGTGGCGCCAAGAGTCGAGCCACCCATTAGGGATACATGGGGCAGTTCCGCCATTTCGCAGACAAAAATCTCACTTGCACCGGAATTCATCTCTCCAGTGAGCAAAACCACGGGATTATTAAAGAACCATCCCCTGGGATGAAGAATGTATTCCTCGGGTTCGGAAAGCTCATGGGTATCACAGGAAATCCGCTGCTGCCACAGGTATCCTGTCCGTAGTTCATCCACGAACATTCTTATGATATTGTTAACCGGACCTTCAACACCGCCGGGGTTCATTCTGATATCCAGAATCAGCCCCGGTCTGTCCAGAAGCGGCTGAAGAACATTACTGAAAAGACTTGAGTTGAAATCACTGCTCCATGATGTGATCACGAAATACGGTATGGAGTCTTCTCCTGCCAGGCAATACCCCCATATGTCTTCCTGCATCCATTGAAAACCCCATGGTTCAAGATACGACATAAGAACATCCATATCGCAGTTCTGCCAGATCTCCGGTGAGTAAGTCTCAATGCTGTTCCAGGACGGGTCCAGAAGCCTTATATGATAATCAGTGAGCTCTGAAAGCATGGCAATTGTCAGCTCTGTCATTTCTTCCCGGGAAGACACATCCTCTGCCTGAGAATGGTACTGACTGTAGATTGAATTCCAATTCACTTCCTTCACGGCAAATCCCACATACTGACCGTCGAAAAGATCCCAGATCAACTGAAATTCAGATACAAATTCATCCGGCGGTTCAGTCGTGGCAGGACTGTCAATACAACCGGATTGAA
>JAIOSV010000103.1 GCA_021107435.1 Candidatus Sabulitectum sp.
GCCTCTTTCGAGAGATTTACCGAGATCATGGATATTGAGCCGGATATAGAAGACAGGCCTGATGCCATTGCCTTCCACCCGGTGAAGGGTAAAGTAGAGTTGAAAAACTTATGGTTCAAGTACTCCACTTCCCCGGACTGGATCATTCGGGATGTGTCTCTCACTGTATCAGCAGGGGAATCTGTTGCGATAGTGGGTGAATCCGGTGCAGGCAAAAGCACCATTGTATCCCTTATCCCCAGGTTCTACGAACCACAGAAGGGGTGCATAACCTTTGACGGCCATGACATCATGGATCTGAAGCAGAGGTTTCTCCGAGAGAATATCGGCCTAGTTCAACAGAATGTTTTCCTGTTCGACGGTACCATCAGAGACAACATCATGTACGGCAAACCCTCGGCCACAGAAGAGGAAATGTTTGAAGCCGCTCGTAGTGCCAACATCTATTCCTTTATTGTCTCGCTGCCCGATGCATTTGATACCTTTGTGGGTGAGAGAGGTGTAAAACTCTCCGGAGGTCAGAAACAGAGAGTATCCATTGCCAGGGTCTTCCTGAAGAATCCCACTGTGCTTGTTTTCGACGAGGCAACGTCTTCCCTGGACACAGAATCAGAAAGCCTTATTCAGGAAGCCATGTTCAGACTGAGCAGAAACAGAACCACCATTATCATTGCGCACCGTCTCTCTACTGTACGCCATGTAGACAAAATATTTGTTCTGAACAAAGGTGCTGTTGTTGAAACTGGAACCCATGACAGCCTGATGGAGCTAAAAGCTCACTACCACAATCTGTATACAAAGAACATCATCTGAACTCGGGGCGGGCTTCAAGCTGAGGGTGATTCTTCCCGCTTGCTTCTTTTTGTTCAATTTGTATTTCTGATTTGTTTTAAAGATTTTCTGTATATTGCCCACCGGGGGTATCTTAGGATGGGGGTCTTATATGATATCACGGATAACTTGCTTTTTGTTTTTTCTATTCTGTCTTTGTTCATTCGGGTTTGCTTCCAGCGGCGAGGGACTTGCTTTAACGCGGTTGTCCATCACTACAGATATGCTGGTTTCCATTGGTGAAGAAATGATGGGCGAGCCGGTGAGTGGTATGCTTGTGCTCTCGGATACCGTTACGATTGATATGAGTCTTTGCTGTGATTACACCTATCAGTTAATTATGTGGACTGAATCCACATTCAACTATGTTGACTTCTGGCTGACCAATCCCGAGGGTGAAACCCCACGAGGAGATCTTTCAGATCACGCTACTTTTTCAGTAATGCCTTTCTCTGAAGAACCCGGGATATGGAAACTGCAGATGGAGCTGCTTGAAGCAGCTTCCAGTGACACAGCATACTATGCAGTTGTGGCCCTTCGCCGAGCACGGCAATCTCAGATATAACTGTCAGGCTTTCCGGGGGCTAACCGATCATGCCTACAGGAATTTTGTCAGTCGGAGTGTTTTCTGTATCCGGTCTCGCTGGTGTGCAAATACACCGGCTTCATCTGCATAGTCTTTCCACTTCAAAACAACACCCTGCACCTGTTTCATCCCAGCCATACTTGCACATTCCTTCATATCGATTGAGTTGAAGGAATCCTGTTTGCCGTTCACTGTCATTTGATGATTAGCCGTCCACAAATCATCAGACTGATAACTGTAGTTTACATCAAATGCTGGAGCCAGGGCCCAATGCCCTTCCTTGTTCATAAGAAATGCGTTGCATCAGTCAATTCAACCATATCTCGCAGTATATTGCGGGATTCTGACTGTATAGATTATTATTCGTCAATCATGGCAACTTACTCTTAAATCACAAATCTTTTCTTGCAAAAGTAGAAAGTGCCCGGCTTGATGAAAACCGGGAATTTACCGACCTGAGAGCTTAGGAGCGTGACTAACAATGGGCATTGAGTAGAAAGGCTTCACGGTCGAGTTAGAAAGCAGCTAAGACAATACCAGCACGCGTCCCGGCAACAGCACGGATTATAGTCGATTGTGGAACCTTTATGCCATAATCGAGACCTTGTCGAGATCCCGCCTTAGCGGATGCTTCATTCTCGGTCACGCTCCTGGTTCTTTTCACAATCTTGCAGGGGTGACAGCAATGTCAGCCCCATTTCTTCTCTTCTGACCGCATTCCGGCAGCAGGTTTGATCGAGTAGCTTAAACAACATTTACCGCACACAATATCTGTTATATTTTCGACGAGGGGATATAGAAATGGAGCGAAAATGTTATCGTTTCTGGTTATTGGTGTGCCGGCTTTCTTCTCATCTGTGTATGGTATGGATAGTGGAGAAGAAATTGCCCTGCGGAGATTAACTGCGACCACTGATATTCTTACCTCTTACGAAGACGAATTAGTTGATGAACCTGTTTCAGGTATGCTTCTCATGGAAGACACTATCTCAATTGATTTAAGTCTTAATTCTTCATACTTCTATGAGCTTGTTATCTGGACTGAATCTTCATTCAATTTTGTTGACTTCTGGGTTACAAATCCATCCGGTTCAGTGCCTATGAGTGATCAGACCGACCATGTCAGTTTTGCTGTTTCACCTAATTCACCTGAATCTAAAATATGGAACCTGTAGATTTAGTTACTTGAAGCGGCAAATTCAGATACAGTCTATTATGCTTTTGCGTTGCTGAGAAGAAGTCGATAAAGCATTGATAATTAATTTGTGCCTTTGGAGGAAAGAGAATAAAAATTAATGAAATCAAATAGTGAAATAGTAATTTATCAATCCTCCACCGGAAACATAATAATCGATGTCCGTTTAGAAGATGAAACCGTTTGGTTAACACAAAAACTGATGGCAGAACTTTTTCAGGTAAAACCACAGAACATTACAATACACCTTAAAAACATCTATAAAGATGGTGAACTGGACGAAAAAGCAACTTGTAAGGATTTCTTACAAGTTCAAAAAGAAGGTAGTCGAGAGGTAAACCGTAAACAGAAATTTTACAATCTGGATGCAATAATATCTGTGGGATATAGAATTAAATCTCAGGTTGCCACTCAATTCCGCATCTGGGCAACAAAAAGGCTAAATGAATACATTATAAAAGGTTTTTCTCTAAATGATGTCCGCTTTAAAACCGGCAATTCTATGAATTATTTTAATGAATTGCAGGAACGGCTTCGGGAAATTCGTCTTTCTGAAAGGTTTTTCTATCAGAAAATAAAAGATATCTACACAACCAGTATTAACTATGATTCAAAAGATGAAAACACCATTGCTTTTTTCAAGATTATTCAAAATAAGCTTCTTTGGGCCATCAGTACCCAAACAGCAGCAGAGCTTGTTTACAGAAGAACAGACGCATCTTTGCCCCTATTAGGTATGCAGTCTTATGACAAGGACAGTGTTGGGGAAATCAGGAAAAATGATGTCAGCATTGCCAAGAATTATTTAAATGAAGAAGAAATAAAGCTTCTCGGATTACTGGTAGAACAATATTTGGCTTTTGCAGAAACCATGGCACAGCAACATACACCAATGTACATGAAAGACTGGATCGACAGGTTGGATAGTGTTTTGCAGATGAATGGCAGAGAGTTACTCACTCACGCCGGAAAAATAAGTCATCAAATGGCTATCGAAAAATCAAATCAGGAATTTGAAAAATATAAAGAGGAACAAAAACAAGTAGCTCATGAACAAAATTTAAAAGAAATTGAAGAAGATATTAAGAGATTAAAGAATGATAAAAACACATAATCAGGCAGCTGGAAGTTTCCACTCCCATAAGACCCTGCATCCGGCTCCGCATAGGGCGTTTCACCAAAATTACCGGGCCGTAGCCGGGGAGTGAATTTTCACGCACAGATCCCTAAAAGAAATCAATCCCTGTTCCTTGAGCCATTTGTTTGTCATTCCAGCTGGTGTCGCAAGGATTCGTGGTAAATACCATGGAATCGCCCAGTTTCTTCCTGTTAAAAAGGCGCACACGCCTCTTGAATTCAGTGATCAGCATTGTGCTTTAAAACGATGCGGTTGCTCTGGGTGTCAGTACGCATTCAATGCTGTCGCCAGGACGCCCTCGGATACAGGTTCTTGTGCTCTCTATCACGCCCGAGAGATGCTATTTTCAGACATACTCCAGGCAGACTTCTCAGAAACTCTCGTTGCATCCGAAGAATCGTGAAATATTAATGCTATGGCAGTTGTTTTTCATGGTTCAGTTGTTCTTACCTCTTGACTTCAATCTGAACAGGAGCACTTTACTTCTAACCCGGATCCATCACAGGTTGCTGTCGCGAAATGCCGCAGGTTATTGTTCAGCCGAGGCATACGACTGGCGACCCCGCAGGCAGATGGCGACAGGAGTATAACGAAGGCTGTGCAGCGAGATACGGTATTGTAGCAAGAAACTTGTGATGGATTCGGGCTAAGGCAATAATAATGATAGGTTCATAATGTCTGATCTCAAGCAATTCATGAGAAAACTGGGGAATCTTGTACGCTTCCACCGCCGCAAGGCTGCTTTGACACAAATGCAGCTGGGTGATCTGGCCGGAGATGGAAAGACCACTGTCTACGATATAGAGAAGGGTAAAACCACTGTGCAGTTCGACAACCTCTTCGCAGTACTCAGTGCTCTGAATATCCAGATCAAGTTATCCGGATCACTCACAGCCGCATTCAGCGAATGGGTGGCGGCCAATGCTGAAACCCCGGAGGAATAAGATGAGGCGGGCCAGAGTCCTCATGCACGGCCGGTTTGCTGGAATACTCGAAGAACTTGTTACTGATGGAGAATACAAGTTCGTCTACCAGGATGGCTATGACGGACCTGCCGGGATGGAAAGATATCCTCGGGAAAAGCTTCCTGTCAGTTAACAAGTATCGAGATAATGAGCCGCTATCCTGAGTTTAAGCAGTGATTTATGCGCATGGCAGCGCTGTGTAATTGAGACAGCAATGCGACAGGCACTGCCCATGCTACCAGTTTTCACCGTCTGGGTATTACCGGTCTTTTCCTGTGTCATCATCAATAATGAGAAGACTTATGTTACAAGTAGCTATTGTGATTGGTCTTCCAGACATAAGGAGGTTTACAGTGCGTGAAGGCGGCAGATACATAAGTCCCTTTACTGATTTCGGCTTCAAAAAGCTTTTCGGCACAGAGATGAACAAAGACATCCTTATGGATTTTCTCAATGAGCTTCTTAAAAAGGATGAAGCAAAAATTGTTGATCTCACATACCTCCCCAAAGAGCAGCTTGGCCGGGCTGAATGGGATTGGAAGGCTATTTTTGACATTTACTGTGAAAGTAAAGACGGTGAGAAATTCATAGTCGAACTTCAAAAAGCGAAGCAGAACTACTTTAAAGATCGCAGCATCTACTACTCTACATTCCCTATCCGGGAACAAGGAGAAAAGGGAGATTGGAGTTTCAAGCTCAAGGCTGTCTATACCATTGGCATTCTTGATTTTGTGTTCGACGAAGACAAGGAAGACAACGACGTTTTCCACCACGAAGTACAGCTTATCGACAAGAGCACACAGAAAGTGTTTTATGACAAGCTTACCTATATCTATCTTGAAATGCCAAAATTCAACAAAACCGAAGAAGAACTTGAAACACACTTTGACAAATGGATGTACATAATCAGGAACCTTGAATTCCTGTCAGGCAGACCTGGCCGCATCCAGGAACGAATCTTCCAGAAGCTTTTCAAGCAGGCAGAAATTGCAAACTACAGTGAAGAAGAATACTCAGATTACAGTGAAAGCCTGAAAGTTTACCGTGACCTTAAAAACACAATTGATACCGCTTTTGATGATGGAGAGATTCAAGGCATGGCCCAGGGTGTGGCCAAAGGTCTGGCTAAGGGTCTGGCTAAAGGTCGAGTCGAAGGTAAGGCAGAGGGTCGGATTAAGGAAAAAGCAGAGGTTGTCAGAATTGGAAGGAGAAGTGGAATTTCAACAGAAATTCTTTCCGCCTTAACCGGGTTATCAAAAGAAGAGATTAAAGAGATCCCATCTGAATAACTCACTCAGCAATCGTCATCATTCCCAAATGACATGGTTATTGGGCTGGCAGCTAACACATGTAGTTGCACGTTTTTACAGACATAACCAATAATACTTCAGATGAAATGTATTCCTGTCCTGCAACTACAAAACTCAAATTGTGTCTATGTTTTTACTGTCGCAGTTTACATGATCATCAACAGGCTGACTATATTCAAAGCAGGGTGAAAACAAGTTTGCCTCGGATATCTTTAGTTCCTGCCTGACAAAAGGGAGTACCATTGGCAAATCGCAGATGCATTCTATGCAAAACAAGAAAAGCAAGCAGACAGTGCAGTAAATTTGATACTTTCATTTGTTCAGTCTGTTGCGCTGAAAATCGAGATGAGGAACGCTGCTCCGGCTGCACACACTTTAAAGCAGCAGAGAATTACCGTTCAACCAAAACAATACCGAAGAAAGACAAATCTATAAATCCGGTAGAGTTGGAACTGATTGATATTGTTGACGACTTTCTCGAATTGGCAGAATCAGGCAGACCCCGGCAGGCAAGAAAAGAGCTTGAAAAGCTGAACAATCTCTATCCTGATAATGAACTGATTTATTTCGCTATAGGAGTAACCCATTTTTTTCAAAAAAATAATCAAAAAGCGGAATCTTGTTTTAAGAGAGCAATTGAAATTTCCCCATCGTATGCGGAAGCACATTTCAATCTGGGTGCTCTTTATAAACTTGAACTCGAATTGTACAAATCAGTTATACATTTTCAGAAAGTTTGTGAATTCAGCGATGACACTGATCTGGTAATGAAAACAAAGAGTATTCTTGCAAGCTATGAAGATGTTATTAAAGAATCGGATGGAACTGATTTGAATACTTTTCTGAAAACTCATGAAACATTCACCCGTGCATTTGCTGAATTGGAACAGAAAAATTGGGAGCAGGCAATAGAGACATTTAAGAAAGTTCTGAGAATCATACCCGATCATCTGGCTTCTCTGGGAAATATAGGCATGTGTTACGGGCGGTTAGCCCAATATACAAAAGCAATAACTTATCTAGACCGGGCTTTGGAAATTGACCCCGAGTATGAACCTGCTATTAATAACAAAACTCAATTTTCGGTACTACAGGATGGAGATCCACCACCCGAAGCCGAAACTGTTGTAACTAATTATGGGAAACTCCGCGCTATTATGCGTGGTTAAACGGGATTATCTCTGTCTGACGGCTCCTGCCATTGAGGAGCCCGCCTTTTGTTGCTCAGAAATGCAACCTGTCAATATTCTTCCTCCTGAAAAACACAATTCCTCCTTCCTCTGAGCGGGAAATCTTTCTTCAATACTTAAGTCCTTTGAAACAATTCTCATTTACTGTTCTCCCTGATCTTATATCCACAGGTACACCGTGAAGTAGAAACAGCATATGACGAAGCATCAAGGTGCTTTTTTCAGGAGTGGGTTACAGGAATTTCGTCAGTCGGAGTGTTTTCTGTATCCGGTCTCGCTGGTGCGCAAATACACCGGCTTCATCTGCATAGTCTTTCCACTTCGAAACAACATCCTGCACCTGTTCCAGGATGATTCTCCACTGCCCCTGTTTCATTCCGGCCATTCTTGCACATTCCTTCATATCGGTTGAGTTGAAGGAATCCTGTTTGCCGTTCACTGTCATTTGATGATTAGCCGTCCACAAACCATCAGGCTGATAACTGTAGTTTACATCAAATGCTGGAGCCAGGGTCCAATGCCCTTCCCTGTTCATAAGAAATGCAATGTTCTTCACATGATCATCCTGATTCCTTGCAACAATGTTGAACACCATCCGCCTGAACTGCTGCTCAATAGATCTGTATGGAAGATTCAGCCTTCTCATAACCTGAAAAACCTGTTCATAACTGTAAGCACCTGCAAGGTTGAAATCGAAATGAGCCAGAGCGGCCAGAGACTGCATATGAAGCTTATCTCCATCAGGCAGTCGGTCAAACCGTTTCGTCATAAAATGGCTTCTGCCGTTCTCTCTGAAAAGCCGGCATTCACTCATCTCAATCCCGCAGCTCTTTGCCATTTCTGAATAGGCAAACTCGATGATTCCGTATCCTCTAGGGTCATCCAACTCCCTGTCTTTGTTGTTTGAAACCCCGTCAAACTTTAGAAGCCAGTACTGAAACCCGTCGTATGCATTGATCTGTCCCGATCTTACCTGATTTGTGTCAGGATTCCATGCGATTATTGCCTTTGCCCTGGCCCCGCCTGCCGAAGTACCTACTCTGAGAATTTCTGTCAGAGCGTCCTCAGAATACTCTTTGCCTATTACAGTGTTCAATTTTTCTCTGTTCTTCAGTATTTCAGAAGCGAGGCTTACAAGCTCATCCACATGAAGGTATTTTTTCTTTGAAGGTTCCGGACCTGTAACCGGGCTGAATTCCAGAGCTCCCATACCCCTGTTTCCGGTATAGCGGAGACGCTCTACAGCGTTGAGTGAAGAAGGAGTTCTGCCCTCACGGGCCAGCCAGCTGTTAATCAGAGCATTACCGAACCTGTCCGGTAATGAGTCGGACAGCAGTCCGGGTAAACCATGAAATGAATCCCGGGGGAGTTCTGGAAATGAGTACAATCGATTTGAAAGCGGCATCATCAGAGGCGAGACCTGAATCCCGCTAAGGGAAAACCTCTGATCGTACTGGAAAGTGGCTGTTCTTGAATCATCACTTAAAACAACTGCACCGATCCTGCTGCCCCAGAGTTTCACCTCGGCAAGCGTAGTCACTTTCCATCACCCCAGTGCCATGGTTCCTTATTGCGAGTTTCTCTGCTGGTGGAGGCTCTTTTCTTCCTGCTTCTCTTCATTTCAAGAAGCTGAACCGGGCTGATCTGCTCCGGAGGAATTAACTCATCCAATGCATCAATCATTTTTAGAGTTTTAAGCAATTTAACAAGATTGGATACCCGGAAATCCTCGCCGGATTCTATTCTTTCAAGAGTTCGCTTCCCCATTCCTGAAGACTCAGCAACCTCTTCCTGGGTTAAGTTAAGTGCTACTCGACAACGAACCAGTCTTTGTGCCAGTTCTTCCAGAACAGCTTTCTCCGATAACTGATTAGAAATCTGCATCACTTCACCCTTCCTGTATTTCGTAATATATGACGAAATACATTTAGAACAAGGGATTTCTCGCATTATATTACGATACAGATGCATCTACAGTCTCGAAAGGTTACAGTTTCTGCTGCAGCTTTTTCTGCACGGGCTACTCTTGACCGTGAAGCAATATTTTTCTATCCTGTGTTCTATTGCCATTGTCTTTAATTACCTGGTTATTCAAGGTGATCAATAACCGGAAAAGGATGTACCAATGAAACATGCTTTTATCTGTCTTCTTGTATTCACAGTTAACTCTGTGCTGGCCGATGGCAGCCTTGATGCTGTTCAAAGCAGTAGCTCCAACAAACTTATCATGGCAGTGAGAGATGATGGAGTACTGTTCACATATACCTGGAACGGCTGGCAGGCGGAGGATGAACCCTGTCCCGGTACCGGTTCTTTCTGTGTTCAGCTCCATAACAGAATTGACTCCGACGAGGAGGCTCTTGTTTTCGTAATCGATTCAACGGGAACACTGTTCCAGACCAATGGTGAATGGTGGCACGAACTTATCGGACCTCCTGATACTGTCTCGGCGGTTTCCCATGGTTCAGTATTTCGGATAACAGACAGAGTAATACAGCTTGCTCTGCTTGACCATGCAGGTAATTTCTACATCAATGAGTCAGACCACAGCTGGTTTGCTCCATTTCCGCTTTTTCCCTCTGCCCCTGCCAGAGATATGTCCTTCAACTATGACAGATCAACTGATACAATGAATCCCTTTGTTCTCGGTTCTGACGGATTGCTTTACGCCTATTTCAACATGAAGTGGAGATCTACAGACAAACCGGAAAGTGAATGGAATATTCAGAACATAACAACCTATGTTGACAATGAAACCGGAGGAGTTCTGCTGGTGGCATTTGATGACTCTGGAAGAATGTACTCAAACTCCGCCGGTGATGGGCTGGTCCTGACAACCCACGAACCATGCCCCGGTGCTGGTCCGTGGGATGTTGATCTGCTTTGTACAGGTAATGGGATGTTTGATATCCTGTGTCTTGATTCCACAGGAGGGCTGTACAGGGCTACTGATGATTCCTGGATCAAGCTTGCCGATTCCTTTCAGGACGGTGAATCTAACTGACCGGAATCAGTAGAAAGGCCGGAAAAAAGCCAGAGAAAAGAAAATAGTCAGAATTCTTTTTGGATTCAGGTCTCTTATGGTCAGTCCGTTTGCCACTGATACGGCAAATGAATCCATAGACAAAGCAAATGCAATTAACACTATCAAGAGAGTATCCATCTTCCTGTCTGACTGATTGAAGTAATACATTCGGTTAGCTGAAGCTAATCAAGCATGCTACAATTCAGATCTGATCTCTCAGTATCAATCACAGAGAAAACACTCTGGTCTTTCAGGAAGAAAAACTCAAAGACTTGCAATTCGATTGGAAGTTGATATTAATCCACCCGCTGGTGCAGGGATCGAAATTACTATCATTCGGAAATTTCAATTACTTCGGTTGCAGCACCTGGACAAATCATCGCTGCTGGCAGGAAAAATTCATGCTGTTCTTATGCGTGGACACACTAAAGGCAGAGATTTCTATGACCTTGCATGGTATCTTGGTAACCGGGAGTGGCCTGAAGTTAACATGACTATGCTCAAGAATGCCCTAAAACAAAGTGGCTGGACGCAGGAAAGAATAAACTCAATGAATTTGTACAAAGAACTGGAAAATCGATTTGATAATCTCGACTGGGAGTTTGTTAAGCGAGATCTGCAACCGTTTATTGAAAAACCTGCAGAGCTTAATATTTTAAACAGAAATGACATGACGGTTCTTCTGAAAAACCTTACCTGATAGATCTGCACGGAAATGATGATTCTTTAAGGTTTGAGGGGCTGATTTTTTGTCAGCCCCGTTTCTTTTCTTCTATTCTTCTGTTCTCTTTTGACCGTATTCCAACAGCGGGTTTGATCGAGCAACTTAAACAACATTTACCGTACACTACATCTGTTATATTTCCGGCGAGGGGATATAGAAATGGAGTGGGAATGTTATCGTTCCTGACTGTTGTTGTGCTGCTTTTGGTCTCATCTGCGTATGGTATGGATAATGGAGAAGAAACTGCCCTGCGGAGATTAACTGCAACTACTGATGTTCTTACCTCTTGCGGAGATGAACTTGTTGATGAGCCTGTTACAGGTATGCTTCTTATGGAAGACACTGTCTCTATTGATTTAAGTCTTAATTCTTCATACTTCTATGAGCTTGTTATCTGGACTGAATCTTCATTTAATTTTGTTGACTTCTGGGTTACCAATCCATCCGGCTTTGTGCCTATGAGTGAGCAAACCGACCATGCCAATTTTTCCGTTTCATCTAATTCCTCTGAATCCAGAATATGGAACCTGCAGATTGAATTACTTGAAGCGGCAAATTCAGATACAGCCTATTATGCCTTTGCGTTACTGAGAAGAGACCGATAAAACAATAGTTATCACCTATACTAGCTTTAAACACTATCGTAAAGGCAAGCAACAAAATCATATAGTTCCATATATGTTTGCTTCTTGTTCATGAATATGCTATGTTCAGCATTGATGAACAGGACATATTAGTGAACAAAGGATGGACGGTCATGAAAGCTACTCATCAGAAACGGGAAAAGGAGACTCTGGAGGCAGCTCTTCAGAGGCTGCGCGAGGAGGTACCTGCAGGGGACTATAAAGTGAAATGGGAAGTACTCACAGGTAAGGGAACTGGTTATGATGCTGTAGTGAGCTTCCAGAGAATACTCCACGAATACGCTGTTGTAATCAACATGAATATCAACCCCAAAATGCTCGGTGCCATGGAATTTTATCTGGCGGCAGCTGATAGAACGGTGATTCTCGTAACCGGTGTTATAACAAACAGAATTGCTACTGAACTCAGAAAGAGAAATATCCAGTTCATTGACACTCTGGGAAACATGTACCTCATCCAGGAGGATCCCTTTGTCCTGGTTCATAAGATCGGAAACAGACCACAGAAAACAACAGAAGAGAGACCAGCAAATGCATTTGCGGGAACAAAGCTCCGGGTGATATATGCTCTGCTTACAATAGAAGACGCAGTCAATCTTACCTATAGGGAAGTTGCTGGTCTGGCAGGTGTAGCACTTGGGACCGTAGGGTGGACATTCAGAGATCTTAAAATCCTCGGATACATCAGAGTGTACAAGCACAAACGTAAAATCATGAACCGCGACAAACTGGTAAGCAGGTGGCTGGAGGCATACCCAACCGAAATTCGTCCGAAGCTCAATCCAAAACGATTCACCGCTCCTGATAAAAACTGGTGGATTCAAACAGATCTCAACCGCTATGGTGCCATACTCGGTGGAGAAACTGCTGCTGCAGTACTTACGAAATACCTGCATCCTGAGCATGGAGTGCTCTACATGCGGGGAGATAGAAACGAATTGGCAGCAGCATTGAAATTAAGAGCAGATCCCCGGGGCAATCTCACTGTAATGGACCGATTCTGGGGGGAGGAGGCTCTGCGAATCCACCAGACTCCCATTGCTCCCCCCCTGCTTGTCTGTGCTGAGTTGCTTGCGGAGGGCGGGGAGAGGAACATGGAAGTGGTGAAGATGATCAAGGAAAGTCATAATGTATAGAGTAACTGTTGATGCGGATAAAAAAGCAGTCCTTTCTGCTGTTGATATCGCTGCCGCTGAATTTGGGATATCCTGGTTCCTCTGCGGAGCATACTCCAGAATACTTCTGTGTGAAGAAGTTTTAAAAACTCCAGCGGGACGAGCGACATATGATCTTGATATTGCTATCTGTGTAAGATCTCTGAATGAGTATGCCCGTTTCCGTGACACTCTATGCCAAGAGTATATGTTTGAACCGGATAGCAAAAAAGAACATAGACTCAAGCACCGCAGCAGTGGCATACTTACTGACATAATTCCTTTCGGGAAATTCGCAGAACCGGATGAATTGTACAATTGGGGTGCAGATGATGCTTTCGAGATGAATGTACGGGGTTTTGATGATGCATTTTCATCTGCAATCAGTTTTCTTCTCAATAACGAACTCGTGGTGAAATCAGCCGGCTATGCTGAACAGTTCGTACTCAAGTTGTTTGCATGGCAAGACAGACGCTCCACAAGAGGCATAGATGATGCTGCGGATCTTGCTTACTTTCTTAATTACGCCTTGAAGTCGATTTCAGAGACAGATCTCTACAGCAAGTATGACTCAGTTCTGAAGGAAACAGAGTATGA
Organism: Candidatus Sabulitectum sp.; assembly: GCA_021107435.1. Lineage (GTDB taxonomy): Bacteria > Fermentibacterota > Fermentibacteria > Fermentibacterales > JCC-6 > Sabulitectum. The sequence continues at coordinate 13,360 of JAIOSV010000103.1, forward strand.
TATAAAACTTGCTTCTTGTTTCGCTTTAGGCAGACAGATCAGATCCGTTTTTTCCAGGAGAACCGTTCGCAGGATTATTGAAATTCTCGGGAGCGAGCTTGAGGCCCGCGAGGATTCTGCTCTGATATCTGATATGTACGACAGATTCAGTTCCTGGCAGCAACCTGATGAACGCATTTCGAAGGTCATAGGTCTGGTTCTCAAAGGTCTTTCATAAGTTAGTGATTCAATGCTTCCGGCACAGTAGCCTTATTGTTAGTTTTTTTCACATCGTAAAGATGAACTGTGCATTGTCGAGTGGCAACTATTTCTTCCTGTAGATTGAGGCATGACTGCCAGTTATTCGTCTGTGCTGAAGTTTTGTTTGCTTTGCGAGTGTTGCATCCGCAGTTCACCGGAAGCATAATGCTGAGCAAGTGTTACAAAAATAGGGTATGTTTTTGTAACAATGAAAGGCAGTTATGCATAGTCTGTGCAAGAACATTAAATCTCAAATCAGAAATAATGGAACTGGCTGGGTTTTTACCCGGAATTATCTGCGAGACAAACTGACAGAGAAAGAGAAGACCGACTTTCTCAGTGATGTTCGATTCGGTACCGATTGGGCACTGGATACTGGATATTGCGGAAAGGCTTATCAGGAATGATCATGAATCGTGTCTCTCTACCAAAGACTACCGTGCAATGAAGGTTATATTATTCTATGGTGTGTTGGAGTTTGATTCCATTCTGGAAAAACTGGCCGACCTTGAAAGTGAATTGAATTCAAAGTAAACTCTCAATCTTCGGAGAATTCCTTGATTATACTGGCCAGCGATGTGGGCAGCACTACTACTAAGGTTGTTGTTTTTTCTCTGTCCGGCGGATCTTTAACCGCAATTGCTTCCGTCCAGGAGCCGACGACTGTTGAGCCTCCATTCTCCGATGTTACGGTGGGGCTCTTTCGGGCAATTACCCGTCTTACTGAGTCTACAGGTCTTGTTCTTATGGAGGGTGACTCTCTCTGTGTGCCTTACTTCACCACCAGCTCTGCCGGGGGTGGATTGCAGATGATGGTGATAGGATACACCATGGCTGATTCTCTGCGAATTGCCGAGAGTACCGCTTACGGCGCGGGAGCGGTTATCTCCGGGGCTTTCGCAATGGACAGTTCCGGCGGCAGGCTCGATCTGATTGAGAAAATGAGCTGTCTTAATCCCGATCTTGTGCTTATGGCCGGAGGAACCGACGGTGGTGCTGTTTCCGGTCCTGTAAGCATGGCTCATCTGCTTAGTCTCGCTGCGCCTGAGCCCAAGTACGGAGCAGAGGCGCTGCCTCTGTTGTTCTGCGGCAATGTCAAGGCTCGAAGGTATGTGCAGGCAGCGCTCGGCAGTCATTTCGATATGCGGGTTACCGAGAATGTTGTGCCTGGAAATCGGGTGATCAATCCGAGGCCTGCTATTGCCGCTGTGCAGGAGTTATTCATGGAGCATGTGATGAAAAAGGCTCCGGGTTATCCCAAACTGCTTGAACTGGTATCTGCTCCTGTGGTGCCCACACCGGTTGGCGTTTCCAGCATTCTTAAAGTATGCAGCTCTGCCATGGGCGCTGGGGCAACTCTGGTTGATATGGGCGGGGCAACCACGGATATCTTCACAGTGGCTGATGGTAATCAGGAACGAACTGTAGCAGCCAATATCGGGATGTCCTACAGCATGACCAATACCCTTGCTGCAGCGGGTTTGTCCGCTGTTATGCGACACATTCCCGGAGTCGGCATTGAGGTTGTTCGGAGCTGGGTTATGGGTAAAAGTCTTTTCCCTTCCACTGTACCCGATTCTTCAACAGCGTCTTCTATTGAAGCGGCAGTTGCCGTTGAAGGGCTGCGTATTGCCTGGAGTCATCATCTGGAGGTGGCGTACTGTCGGGGAATGCTCACCTGGCGGGAGAACCTGAGCTTTAAAAGACCATCCGGCATTAATCCTGTATTGAACACTCTGTCCGGTGACAGATTCCGGCTGGATCAGCTGGGAATGCTTATTGGCGCAGGGGGAATCTTTTCACACTCGACTCCTCTGCGGGCTGCATGGATGCTGGCGGAGGCTTTCCGTCCTCCGGGGCTGACCACTCTTTATGTTGACCGCTTCTTCAGAAGCCCTCATCTGGGAGTAATACTTGAGAAATATCCCTCTGCGGCTCTGAAGTACTTTATGCATGAATGTATCAAGCCTGTTTGCAGAGTGCTGAGTCCCACGTGGGCTGTCGCCGGCAAGTTCGCCGAAGTAGCGGGACCCTTCGGAAGGAAAACTGTACGGGCCGGAGATTATCTCTACCTGCCGGATACCACTGATGTTACGGTGCGGGTCTGCAGCCCCGGTATTTCCGGGCTGGACTCTGTGGGCGACGGTCTGCCCCTGCTTATTGATTGCAGGCGTGGTTCAGATCCCCTGCCGATGGACTTCTGTTCTACCTGTGTTGCTGCCGGTGAAGCTTCAACACTGCCCTCGCGGAATACCTCTGCGTTGAGTATGCAGTCTATCCGGTACTCAATGTCTCTACCCTGCGCCGGATGGCTTGCCGTGCAGGCCGGTGATTCTGTCTCTCCCGGTGATTGTCTGGGACGAGTAAAAGAAATACCTCCCAGACAGTTCATACTTGATGTAACCAATTCCGTAGCCTGCCCTGCCGGTCTTGGTTTTGCCGAAATACAAAGCTGCATGAAAGTATCACTGGGTAACCGGGTAAAAACAGGGGACAGCATCTTTGAGCGTTTCTTCCGTCAGGAGCTTAAAGTGTACAGCAGTCCTGTGAATGGAAGAGTAACAGACATAATCCCCCCGGGCATTGTTCTGATGGAAGAGTGCATGGATCATGATGATCTGCCGCATGTGGTTGAAGTCTGCCGCAAGATGAACATACAGGCAGGCAGTATGAAGAAATTCCTGCGCGTATCTGTGGGAGACTTCATGTACAGAGGGCAGCTGATCGCCATTGATCCTCCGGCATACTTATGTACCGCTCCAGTGCCGGGTTTTGTTACGGAAATTGATCATTCCCTGGGTACGGTTACCATTCAATACGACATGACCCCGATTCTGATAGAAAGCCCTCTTGCCGCAAAAGTTGTCGGCACTTCTTCCTCCAGAACTGTGAATCTGGAATGTACGGGAATGGAACTGCATGGGGTGCTGGGCTTCGGAAAGACTGTTCGGGGTTCGCTTTCTATTCTTTCCGCTTCTTCTGCCGGAGATATCGCTTTTGTTGAGAATACGGTTGATTCATCTGCTCTGGCTCTGGCCCGTGAAATGGGTGTTGCAGGGCTGGTGTGCCCTTTCATCGCGGCAGATGCTCTTGTTGCCTGGCTTGGAAGAGAGCCGGAAGTTTTCATTACAGGCCGGGAAGACACTCCCTTTTCTCTGCTGATACTGAGCGGCATAGGCTGCGGGAAGATGACTCCGTCAGTTCTTGCGTCTCTTTCCTCTTTTTCCGGCACACACACAGCTCTCTTCCCCGAAACAAAGATCCGCGCCGGTATCCTCCGCCCGTTCCTGGTTATCTCACCTGACTGACAACTGTGCAGCAAAATAAAGCATTCAAATTGAGAGGTTTGGAATTGTCTGATCTCAAGCAATTCATGAAAAACCGGGGGATCCGGCCGGGGTTGTGACTTCTCGGACCCACCATTATTGTTTTCACTGCTAATAGAGAATCACGGTCTGTATAATAGTTGACGCTTGAGTGTACTGGCGTTCATACACCAAACTTACGGGCGGAGCATATTTATGATCATTTTTGTTCTCGTGCAGTCACTTGTTCTGATCACATCTTTATCGCTTTCCCTGCTCGGAACTCAGGCACAGTACAATCCTTCCGTACCTCCTCCTGCTGAAGCAGGGTGTGTTTCCGCGGGTCCGCTGAACGGTATGGAATTCGCATACATTCCTTCAGGCAGCTTTCTGATGGGATCTGCTTTTTCAAAGGGTGGAAACATCAACCAGTGGCCCCGCCATACTGTTCATATCAATTCCTTCCAGCTGATGACCACAGAGGTTACTCAGGGTATGTGGGAGGAAGTGATGGGGTGTAATCCTTCCGATAATCCTGATAATGACAAAGGAGTGGGAAACAGTTATCCTGTTTACTCTGTCTCCTGGGACGACTGCCAGGAGTTTATAAACAATCTCAACGAGATTGACACCAGCCATACCTATCGTTTACCCAGTGAATCTGAGTGGGAGTACGCCTGCAGAGCGGGAACTGCAACAATATTCTTCTGGGGAGACAGTGATTCGGACAGCGTGATAGTGCAATACTGCTGGTACTCACCCATCTCCCATTATGACGTCAAACCCGTAGCTGGGAAAGAACCCAATCCCTGGGGTTTGTATGATATCTGCGGAAATGTATGGGAGTGGTATCAGGATCATCATCATACCGACTACAACGGGGCACCGACTGATGGCAGCGCCTGGGAAACTCCAGGGCTCTATTCCCGTGTGACACGAGGTGGTAAATCAATCCCCAACAGTAGACCCAGCCCCTCCGCGCATCGTTTCGCCTTCGGCATCTCCGCCAATAGTTCCGTGGGCTTTCGCCTCGCGAGATCAGAGCGTTAAACACAAAGTGTAAAGACCCTGTTCGATTAACTCCCCCTCAGCTTGCTTCGTGCAGTATGGTCAGTTTCAAACAGAGATATTGGGTGATACTGAGACAGATCTGCTGTTTCAGGAAGTTTGCCGCAGGAACCACGGGGAATCTAAATTTCTATCGCCCACTCCCTTGACTTTGTTTAAACAGGCGGCTATTAACTTTATATATGCGGCTGATTCTAACGGTTGCTTTTCTTAACTTGCAGCGTAATTGGTATGGGTTTCTGCTGAGAAAGGAGACGATATGAAGTCTGCGATGTTGATACCTCCCGTATTACTACTATGCATGGCCATGCTGGGATGCGGCGCCGCTGTAGTAGTGTACACCCCACTGGAGAATACTGGAGATGCGGGAATTGCTATAATGCCTGCTGCCAGTATGGTTATGGGAACTGCCGGCAGCCACTACGAAGGTATTTTTGATGCGAAACAATACAATTGGACGCTGGGGCAGAACCTGCCACTCATGACCTTGACTTCAACTCTTTCTGAGACTGCTCGTAATGTGTTTACTACGAACGGATATAACGCGATTGCCACTGTTGGCACTGTTATAACTCCTGCTATTGCGGACGATCTTGACTATGCTGTAATGTCTACTATAACAAGATTTGAAATTGATACCTACGGATTCTGGTCTAAAGATAAAACAATTTGCAGGATGTCTGTTAATTACGAGATTACAGATCTTCAATCCGGGCAGGTAGTAGCACAAAAACTTTGCAGCGGAGCGGGTTATGCAAGCGGAGTAGACCTTATGGGAGCAATTGTCTGGGCCTCGCGAAACTCCCTCCACTGCTTACTTGCTGATCAGGCTATTCATGACATCCTCTGCAGTGGTACGCGCAATACCACAGAGAGAGAACACGTTTCCATTGAAAGATCATCCCCCGGCTGGTTTGGTCTGAAAGTATCAACGGGACTGGAGGGCATACTCGCAGAGGAATTCGGAGCTCCCGCTGGCTCGGTTCTGGTTCTGGAAGTAGAAACTGGAAGTCCTGCCGAGGAATTCGGTATACGAGTTAGAGATGTGATAACCTCAATAGACGGGCTGCCGGTTACCTCAGCAGCCTGGGTAGATGACCACATCTCCTCAAATTATACAGGCGAGGCGGTAACCTTCACATGGATCGACAGTAATAATGGCGGAGTTGAGGCCTACATATCCTCGATCAACCCCGGCGAGGGAATTGCTCTCGAAATCCTCAGGGATATGCAAACTATCCGGATTGCAGCCATAGCGGGACAGTCTCCCAAAAAATAGTATTCCGGTCAACCTGAAGAACTTGGGGAATTATAGATCACGCGTGAAAGCACTGTGTGCTTAGATGGAGGGGAAAGCCTCGCATTACCGGAACAACCTGAGACTACATAATCCTCTGTTAACTTGATTCTCAATCATCTTGATCCTTTCGTTTTGAGTACCTTCATTGAGATTGATACCAGCCATACCTATCGTCTACCCAGTGAATCTAAGTGGGAGTACGCCTGCAGGGCAGGAACTGCAACAAGATTCTTCTGGGGAGACAGTGATTCGGACAGCGTGATAGTGCAATACTGCTGGTACTCACCCATCTCCCATTATGACATCAAACCCTTAGCAGGGAAAAAACCTATGCGGTTGATACTCCCTCAATCAATACAGGCTTGTTTCCGGTGACGGATGCAGGTGATCGGCATTGTGCTTTTAACGATTGCAAAAACGATTCGGTTGCTCCCGGTGTCAGTACGCATTCAATGCTGTCGCCAGAACGCCCTCGGATACTCTCTATCTCGCCCGTGAGATGCTATTTTCAGACACACTCCAGGTAGATGGCGTAATGTCTGGTTCGCTTGGTGCATTCTATGTTTCTATTAATGACAATGTTAGTATATCGCCATGATACGCGTATATAGCGCCTTATCATATATATAAGCACTGGTGCAGCCAGTTAGCTCCAGACCTACAATAGAGATAGTGGACTCTGAATTGGTCAGAGTCAGAATTGGAAGGAGAGCTATGCTAACTGTACAAGCAGTCAATTCTTATCCCACGAGAATCAAATGTCCGAACTTTGGGTGTGAAATCGGATTCCTCAGGTATCAACGACTGGGAACAGGGAATTTCTTATTCACTTGCCCAAAGTGTGATATTTGCTTCGACTACCACGGATTGGTGTCTGTGCCCGTATGCAATATATGCGACTGCAAGCTGGATGTTCGCTTCTACCAGGATGAGGGTTTCGTGATGACATGCCCCTCTTGTCTGCGAGAGCTTCGAGCACCGATCATCTAACCGAGGGAGGGGCGTCTGTAGTCTTGATACCCCTCCCAACTTCTCTCTAGAATGGAAACACTCACAATCTGGCATTTCGGATGGAGCATCGAAAGTCAGTCTTATCTGGCTGAATCTCAACCCAATACATTTGCATATGGAGCACTACTCATCCAGAATATATGCTCAGGCACTGGGGTACTCCACAAAGATGAAATCGACAGCAAAACACTCATATCTCTGCGAAACAAACTAACTGATAAAAGAAGACCGACTTTCTCAGTGATGTCCGATTCGGTACTGACTGGATACTGGATATTGCCGAGAAGCTTATCAGGAAGGGTATTGGCTAAAACTGACCATTTTGCATGCATTTCCATACGCCAAATATACACTTATATCATTGCAATGAAAAGAGTTATGAGTTATTCAGCAAGCCCGAAGTACTCTGTTGTAAGCTGCGGAAAACCATATCGTCGAAAACTTGTACTACAGCAAAATGGTAAAGTCGCCAAGAATTCATTACACCCACCACAAAGCAGGCATACTTTCGTATTTATGCCAGTTAAAAAGGATTCTATGTTCTGAGATGCTCTATGTTAGGACTTTTGCAAGCGTAGCTGAAGACGAATAATGGCCAGCGGATTTGTTTAAAGCGAAGAAATACAGTAAGATGCGAATATCAGCCCAAGCTTTTCATTCGTGGCGCTCTTCACTATGAATTTGGTGTCAATGGCTATAAGATGGCGAGGGACATGGCACCAGTGAATACCAATTATTCACGCCTCCAATTTTCCATTTTGAGTAAAAATCAACGCAATTCCACTTGTCCCTGCAGTAGCGGGAAAAAGTATTGGAAATACTGCGGGGGTAAACTGAGACCAGCTTCAAATTGACTGCAGAAAAGTTTCCGGTCTCCTGCTTTCTTTCTTGGTTGACTATAAGCTGTGAGTCAACTATTCTTTGCGGGAGTAGTTCTATAGGAGGAAAATGAGTAGAAAAGAGATACTTGAAATCCTACGCAGTTGTAAGAAAGAGTTGTCAGCGGAATACGGCATTTCTAAAATAGGGGTATTTGGCTCTGTTGCCCGTGATGAAGCGAGGGATGACAGTGATATTGATATTGTAATCCGTATTCATGAACCTGATTTCTTCATGCTTTCCGGCATAAAGAACCTGCTTCAGGAAAGGCTTCTAAAGCAGGTTGATGTCGTTACATACAGACCGGGCATGAATGAGTTTCTAAAGAAAAGGATTGATTCTGAGGCCGTATATGTCTGACAATACACAACTCATCATTGAAGTATTAACACACATAGAAAAGGCTTCTGCAAAGATTCTCTCCAGGTTTAGTGATATTCAGAGTCCATCTGATTTCGTGGATAGTGCTGAAGGTGCTACTAAAATGGATGCGATATGTATGATGCTGATTGTTATAGGCGAATCTTTAAAAAATCTGGATAAAATAACAAACAGCGAACTCCTGGTCAGATATCCACAGGTTAACTGGAAAAAAGCTAAAGGAATGCGAGACATTATTACCCACCACTATGTTGATATCAATCCCCAGGCAGTCTATTTTACATGCAATCGAAAAATACCTGCATTGCTTAAAACAATCAGGAAGATGATTAACGAACTGAAGTAGTTGTTCACAGTCTCCCGCAACCCGTATCTTCATCTTTTTTGTTGGGCAATTTAGAACAATATCAATAGTGTAACTTACTTCAAGGATTGAAAACCAGCTTGATGTTGTTGTATAGCAAAGTGGACAATCTGCAATTCTGAAATGCAATTTGTCCACTTTACTTTCGCATAGTTTATTGAGATTAAAGAGAGTCTCCTCAGTTCCTTCCGTCCCTTGTTGTCTCACCTGATTGATTTCCTTGTCGTTGACAGAACAGGATTGTCTGCGGTATTCTGTCTTTCTACTGAGTGTTGACTGAACAATATGTGTTGAAGCATAATCCGAGGTTATGCTGACAGTTGGTTAAATTAAGTTTTCTGTAGTTCAGAGGGAGAAAAAACAATGACAACCCTTATCATCTTCTTATCCATATTTCAACTGGTCCCTTTTCTTTCACAGGAAAACCTGCCCGAACACTTTCCGCGCCCTCTCAATCTACCCATAATTCCCCGAGGAGATTCGGGAGTTCATTCCTTTGATATGCTTCATTACGATCTGGATATCGAGATTATTTTTGATGTGGAAGAGCTGGACTGTACAGCGGGTCTGCTTTTCGAAGCGGTTGATGAGGGACTTGATGAGATAAGGCTTGACCTTTCAGTGATGGAAGTTGATTCTGTCTGGGATACTGCTGGCAGTCTTGTATTCCAGCAACTGGAAGACTCTCTCTTTGTAAGCCTGTCTGCTCCTCTTTCAGCAGGAGACAGTTCCGAAATATTCGTATCTTACGGCGGGGACCCTTTCACATCAACATGGTCCGGTTTCTTCTTCAAAACCTATTACGGACATCCTCTTGCATACAATGTTGGAATGGGGCCCGAGTCGGGGCGATGGATGTACCCCTGCTGGGATGATATTTTCGATAAAGCGTCGTACACATTTCACATAACTGTGGATGACAGTCTTTATGCCGTCGCGGCCGGAGAGCTGACAGGTGTTGATTACGCAGCGGGTAAAGCGACATTTCACTGGAATCATCCCGAACCAATTTCCACATACATCGCGGCGCTCGCGGTCTCGGATTATATCGTTCTCACTGAGCCTTCCTGTCCTGACATCAAGTACTATGTCTGGGCAGAATGGGAAGAAAGAGCATGGGACAGTTTTGTCAACGTTCCAGAGATGATGGATTGTTACGAGCAGTTTTTCGGACCTTATCCCTGGAGTACAAAGTTCAGTAATGTAATTATGGACTATGCCGGTTTTGAGCACAACACCAATGTTTTCCTGAGCGCCTTTTTTGTTGATGGGACATTGGACTACGAACATGTTTTCGCTCATGAGCTGTCACATCACTGGTGGGGCAACCTTGTTACAGAGGCTGACTGGCCCGAGATCTGGCTTGCCGAAGGATTTGCGACATACAGTGAAGCTCTGTGGCAGGAGTACAAATACGGAAATGAAGCATATACGATCTGGATTCTGGACACAATGGAAACCTACCTGAATTCCGGAGAGCTTTTCCCGATTGTACCTGCAACAGAATTTTGGACCTCTACCGTTTACAAAAAAGGGGGAAGCGTTCTTCACATGCTTCGTCATGTAGTTGGTGACGAGAATTTCTTCAACGCTCTCAACCTCTACCTGACTGAACATGCCTATTCCTCCACGACAACACAGGATCTGATCGCGGCAATTGAAACGACGACAGGATCGGATATAGACTGGTTCTTTGACACCTGGGTATTCGACTGGGGCTACCCTGTATACGACATAAACTGGAGCGCGCAGCAGGCTGGTGATGACTGGGACGTAACCATAGAGGTTGAACAGGTACAATCCGTTGGTCCTGTATTTGTAATGCCTCTGGACTTTCTGATAAGCGGCAGCAGTACAGAAGATTCTCTTTTTGTAATGTGGAATGATCTTCAGTTCGATAGTGAAACATTTACCGTTCCCTTTGAGCCGGTTTCCGTTGAGTTTGATCCTGATCACTGGGTGCTTCACGGAGATCTTACCGGCATTGAAACTGAACAGGGCAGCCCTGCCAACACAGATCTTTCTGTTTATCCGAATCCGGCGTTGCTTTCTGTTGAGGTGTTATGGGATACCATACCTGATGATACATACAGCGTTGGCATATTTGATATGTCCGGCCGTTTACAGATATGCAGTGTTCTTACTCCGGAGAACAGAACAGTGGACATCTCCGCACTTCCTTCGGGAAGCTATCTGGTATCAGCGGCATATGAAGATATGAAGCAGACAGCTTCACTGGTTGTCGCGAGATAGGTAACTGCTTAATCAAGAGTGCAATACTTTCTCCCGCGATTTCATAAGTATTGGTTATGCGGGAAGAAGGAATTGCACTCCCGCCCTGCATACCATGCGGCGGAGTGTTTCTACCATAAATGAAAGGACACAAACATGGCAAAACTTGGAACAGCAAAAAGACCCATTATCGTACAGGTACAATCAGAAGAAAAAGCAGGATATGTCACAGAAACATGCGCAGAGAACAATTGGATTTTTGTCCTTGGAATAGAGCCTGACAAACCTGAGGATCTATCCGATCTTGAAAGAATGCTGCACCCGGTTGCCCAGGCTCAATCAAACAAAATCAGCCGCAACTCCCCCTGTCCCTGCGGTAGCGGGAAGAAGCACAAGAAATGCTGCGGGTAGGTTGAGAACATGCAGTGCTCCCGGGAGCATATCCGAGTAAACAGCATTACCGTAAACAAGGCGCTCCCCTGCGCAGCAAGGGAATAGAACACTGGCACCTAAAACTACATTGTCGGACACACTCCCGGAAAGACATACAGCGCAGCATGACAATATCATGATTGCTCTCGTAAAAGAGATCACGAATCTGATAGACTCACCAAAAACCATAAATGGGAAAAGGATCAGATTCAGGATTCCCGGGAAAGGAAAAAGTATTGCAGTATCTATGCCTGTCCGGTGTTGCTCTCTCTAAATATTTTACTTGTTTTCTTCCACAGTTTCGTATGAACAGAAGCTTTGTTTCGATTCATTTCGAACTGAGCGACCTCAGGGAATTTCGCATAGATTTCCATTCTTTTCAGAACATCTCTTCCGCTTGTTTTTCCCGCCTCGATCTTCTGGATGGTGTATGGAGCAAAATCAAACAACAGGCCGAACTGCCTGAGCGACAACCCCAGCGACTTTCTAAAGGCTGCTGCTTCTTGACCTTTGAAGTGCTCTTCTGTAAGAGGTTCGAAAATGAAACATGAAGGCCCTCTCTTCCCAATTGCAGTGAGAAGTACCAGAGGATCATCCTCCTCAATCTCAATTCCAGCAGCTGTGCAGTATTCAGCGTAGGCCGGATTCTTCCTTGAAGGAATCCGATCTGTAAATGAAGGAAACAGTGTTTCCGAGAAAAAGATTTTACCCGTGAGAGGCATCTCCGGTCCGACAGATACGGCTTTGTCCCATTTCAGGAAGTCATCTTCATATGTGAACTTAAAACCTTTCTCACCGGAAGATCGTTTACTTCGTCTAAGTACTCCGGCAAGCTTTCTTGTTCTTTTACCCTCAGCATAAATTTGTACAGCTTCAATACGCTTATCAGTCATACAGTTGCTCAAATCTCTTTTTCATCAAGTTCTTCAGAGCTTGTGCCCTTGCACGGGTAAGAAACTCCCACCCTGTAAGTTTGTCCAGCTTCTTCATATTCAACAGTCTGCGAAATTCATTAACGGCATTCTCCATGCCCAATCTTTTAAACTCATTCACATAATCATTCATCAGGGGCTCATCAGTTGCTTTGACTGCAATCCTCCCTCTTGGGTTGAGATCCGCTTTTAGAAAACTCTTCTCTTCGACTCCTGTATAGGAAGGGTTATCATAAAAAGGAGATAGCCTGTACTTGCCAGCCCGTTCAATAAGACCAAGATTCCTTCCGTGCCTGTCATGGTTACCGATCAGTGAATCAAACAGGCAAAGCTTCACAAATTTCTCCATCTCACAAAGCCTTCCTGTTTTATCCTTCAGTATTTCCAGAATTGTTTCGCAATCGAAAGGCGCGTTGTTAAGAAAATGATAAATATGATGAAGAGTTTCCAATTTTCCCGGCCTGATAAAACTCTTAACAGCAAATGTAATTGTTCCGTGAAAATCGATAAGATGATATTGAGGAATATCCAGACCAAGAGATTCCGCGATTTGATTACTTAAATATTCAACAGCAGGCAATTCAGGAAAGTCCTCTTCCTTTACTTTCAGAATGTAGGTGTCATCCCCTAATTCTGCTGAGTATTTTCTGAATTTCCCCTGGAAGAAGCTTGAATTTATATCTTCATTATTATGATTGGCAGGTTCACTGCCGGTGTTCTTCATGTAAATGTTTCTGAACACAAGAGGTTTATCGATCTGAAACCATTCGCAAAAACAATCAGTATGCAAACCATAGTGATTGCTCTCTTCTGACTCTATTGATTTTCCGCAGAAGAAACAGACCACAGAAAACTCCTTTCTTGTCATAAGAGAATATAGATACATGCTGGTGTTGTCAAGTCTATACACTTATTTAGTGTTGCTATCTTTATACAGTTATACCGCATCGTAACTGATTCGATAAAGCCCTCAGGATATGTTTGAAGTGGATTTCAGCAGGTAACTTGTTGTGTCAGGGTTGTCTGTCAGTAAAGAAACCCGAACAGGTAAAGAGGAATCTCGCGATTACTGCCATACAGAATATCGTCTTTTACAAGATATCCGTTTGGAACATCAGCTCGTATCTGCTTCAGAGAAATCACCCGGCGATCTGCTGACTCAGATATACAAACACAGACAGGCTGCGGAGTGAAAAATAGCAGTGTGCGTAGATTCACGACTATGAATTTGTTTTTACTCGTGAACTGGCACATCACCGGTGGGGCCATCTTCTGCTTTTCTATTGCGCCTACTTAACAATTTTGTTAAGTCAGTACCATGAAATCCAGTGAGCTTTTAAGAATTGTTCACAATGAACCAGTTTTCAGCAGCGGTTTGCTGTATGCAGGTCTTCAGTCGCCGGATAGTATACGGATACAGATCTCGCGCTGGGTAAAAGAGGGCAAGCTTATCAAGTTGCGAAAACGACTTTATACTGTCAGTCCTGATTACTCCGGTGTAACGCCTGATCTTTTCATTGTGGCAAACTCTCTTGTTACTTCTTCTTATGATCAGCCGTAAGAAGAGATTTGCAACCGTTTATCGAAAGACCGGAAAAAGTCGAGGTTCTGAACATGAATAACATGACTGCCCTGCTAAAAAGTTTTTGCAATGTATGATGTTTAAGGGTAACAGTTCCTGATGAGGGGAACCGGCAGAGCCAGCCTTACAAGCGGGAGAATACCAACACAGCTGATAAAGCTGACTATTCCCATGATGGCCGGTATGATGAGCATGGTTGTATTCAACCTTGCGGATACACTCTTTATTGGACAGCTTGGCCCGGATCAGCTTGCCGCGATGGGGTTCAC
>JAIOSV010000032.1 GCA_021107435.1 Candidatus Sabulitectum sp.
CAGCACGGTGTCATGTTCAGCAGTGTATTTTATCCATGAGTAGAGACCAGTGTTTTCCACTTCGTTTAGAGCGGGGACAGATGGAATCGATGCTGTCCAAGCCTGTGTGTAGATGTTCGGTATGAAATTGTCATATGGGTGCTCTGAGTTGAGCATGCGTTTGCGCTGTACTGCCGGTCCCTCATCGCAGATGTAATAGAACCAGAGGGAAGAGTGTTCATCCATGATGTTGGCCACATCATTCACAGCGTCATAAACACCAATAGTATCATCATAAAGCATTGTGTCGGCACAGGCAATACTAATGATGGAATCGAAGGATGTAGATGACTGAGTGTAGGCAGTGCTGCAGGTGAATGCATAATCTGTATTCCTGAACCAGAGTCTCTTCGCAGGTTCTCCCCAGAGTTTCTGATACTGTTCAATGTCGTTGGGCGAGTACACGAACAGCATTCCGGTTGCATCACACCTGTCAAGGAAGGATTTTAAACTATCATTTGCAGCCCATTCCCAGCCGTGAGTTCCCTGAATATGTCGCCACATTAAGTCGCAGAGCTGCTCAGTTCTGATTCCTCCAAAAACCGGGTAGTCCACAGTGCTGTTGATTCGAAGACCAATTATGGGGATTGAGTTCTCTTCAGGTTCAGCGGTGAAGGAAGGAATTGCGAAAATGATAACAAATCCGACAGTAGTCAATGTGTTCAACAATGTACTTTTCATGAAATATTCCCCCTGTTCAGGTAAGATTGACTTGCTATAAGTTAATATCACAGGTAATGGGAAGGGCTGTCAAGGGAGAAACATATAGTTAAGTACATATCTGAATTGTTGAACACTATGAGTGGTTCATATAGAATAATATTCACCACCAGAGCACCCATCACCGCAAGAAGCACATTACCCATTGCGTATGGAACGGTGTATCCGATCACTGGAAGCGGGTTGCCGCAGTTTTCCTTTACAGAGTTCAATGCAGCTGTACATGTACCGGCACCGGTCATTGCGCCCAGCAGAAGTACAGGATTCAACTTGAGATCGTAGAGGCCGAACAGCCATGTGAGAATATGTGGCACGAGAGTGAGCAATATACCTGCAATCAGGATCTCCGGAGCAGCCCGTTGAGTGCGGCTTTCATTGATACTGCTGCTCCTAAATTGCCTCAATACCTGCATTCTTCCAGGATTTGATATCGAAAGACCTGTTTTTGTTAGACATGTTTTGATACTTTTCCACTATTCGTTCAAAGTATGCCCCTTGCCTGATTGTTGTTCCGCAATACTTTATACTCCATCCCCCTGCACTGTCAAGCTCCCTGAGATTAAATGACCTGTACTGGAACATCAGCAGGTTGCACTCCTGCTGGATATCATCCATGCAGTTTACCGATCTATCTGAAAAAAGAGTTTGCAGAAACACATACCAGCAGCGTCGATTTCCTGTTTGATTTCAGGGCAGGGGCAGAGAACATCTTTTTCCGTGTCCAGAGGATGACTCTGCTTGCAGGGACAGAAGTAGTCGCCCGTAACTGTGTAGTTCATTGTCATGAGACCGAGTACTTTCCGTACTCTTTCTTCATCGGGGTTGAGGGAACTTCCTGTTGTTTCGGCTATTTTCCTTGAGCGGTTCAGAGTTTTTTTGTATTCCTCAGTGCCTACCACATGATCCCATGAGTTTGCCATTAGAATGTCCTTCTAGATGAGTATTCTGTTTCTTCAATTTGTTCATTCTTTTCTCTGATCCGCCTGGTTTCCATTGCGATTATTTCCCCCAGCATCTTTCTGTTGGCTGCGGATATGTCCGCTACAGAGGCGAAGAGAAGAAGGAGGATACCAAAGGTAATCATGAACAGACCGCCAATGCCAAAGGCTGTATAAGGGCTGATACTGCCCACAACAAGCCATCTTATCAGCACCAGCAGGCCCAGAAGAGTTCCTCCGGCAATCAGCAGAAATGCAGGCGTGCCGTAGAAACGCCATGGAGAATGACCATGGGCAACGGAGTACATAGCCTCAATTGAGAGGTGGGCATATCGCCAGAGATTGGAGGCAATTCTTGACTTGCCGTGTTCTCTTTCCCCTCTGATTTTTACAGGAATTTCCTTTATTCTGAGCCCTTTTCTCGCGACATCAATGAGTACTTCCTGGGTGTAAGTAAACCTGCTGAAACAGGCAACTCTCTCAAGGGTTCTGGGACCGTAAACACGGAAGCCGCAGGTGGCATCCTGAATCTTTGTGTTTGCCAGACTGCTTACAAGTTTTGCCACTCTGGCGTTGCCCCACTTTTTCAAAGCGGGCATATCAGGTGTGAGTTCAGGATTCAAGAATCTGCTGGCAGTAGAGAAGTCAGTTTCATTATTGATTACCGGTTCGGTAAGGGTTGCGAGATCCTCCGGATTGAACTGACCGTCTGCGTCCATGGTAGCCATAAAGTTAAATCCGTTTTCCCTGGCATAAGAGAGCATGGTGCGGAAAGCAGTGCCCAGCCCCATGTTTCTGCCGTGTGAAATAACAAAGGCGCCTGCCTCGTGTGCCTCTGATGCTGTGGAATCAGTGGAACCGTCATCTACAACAAGAACTTGTACACGAGTACCATGCAGCTCACGCGGAACAGCGGCGATCAACTTTTTTATGGTGATTTCTTCATTCAGAGCAGGGATAGCTACCAGTGTCTTCATGACTGTAGTATATAAAGCCAGGTATTTCCCGCAAGTGTAAGGTCCGGAAGATGTGAATTATCCCGGATCAGTTTAATGAACTTCAGGAGGTTTTGTATGCTTATTGCTCTGTTTGTACTGGCGTTGACACAGCTTCAACTGCCGGCTCAATTCGACCTGAGAGATTACGGTGGCGAGAATTATGTAACATCAGTCAAAAGCCAGCAGGGAGGAACATGCTGGACCCATGGTACTATGGCTGCCATTGAGTCCAACCTGCTTATGACCGGTGTCTGGGAAGACAATGAAGAAACGGGTGAACCTGCTCTGGCAGAGTATCACCTTGACTGGTGGAATGGCTTCAACGACTGGTATAACGCTGATATGGATCCCCCTTCAGGCAGTGGAGGACTTACAGTTCATCAGGGTGGAGACTACCTTGTTTCAACTGCATACCTTTCCCGAGGAGACGGAGCAGTCAGAGATATTGACGGACAGTCTTACGAAACAGCGCCTTCCCTGAGTTCACCTGATTATCATTACTACTACCCGGCGGATGTGGAATGGCATGTAGTGGGAGATGATCTTGCGTCATTCGACAGAGTAAAGACGGTTCTCATGAACCACGGAGGCATGGCCTGCTGCTACTGCGTGGACAGCGCATTCATGGAGAACTACATACAGTACCAGCCACCCTCTACTACTCAGCTTCCCAACCACGCGGTTACCATAATCGGCTGGGATGATGACATGATTACTCAGGCTCCGGAGCCAGGTGCCTGGATTGTGAAGAACAGCTGGGGAACGAGCTGGGGCTTTGACGGGTACTTCTTCATTAGCTACTGGGACAAGTGGTGTGCACGTGAGCCCTTCATGGGAACAGTTTCCTTTACAAATGTACAGGCAATGGAATACGAGAAATTCTACTACCACGATTACCATGGCTGGCGTGATACATTCACCGGTATAGTGAAGGCAATGAACGCTTTCGAAGCAGCTGACGATCACTTTATTTCAGCAGTTTCATTCTTTACAGCCGCTGACTCTGTAGATTTTAACGCATCGCTTTACGGCAGCTTTACCGGGGGAGTTCTTTCAGATTTGATAACCTCTGAGAGTGGCTATTATGAGTACCGGGGGTTACATACTGCAGAACTTTCCAGTCCCTTTGAACTTGCCCAGGGAGACAGCGTGTATCTTGTTGTGGAGTTTTCTGATGGAGGTTATGCCTTTGACAGAACTGCGGAAGTACCGGTGCTGCTGGGAGCATCCATGAGGGTTATTGTGGAATCAACCGCTTCCGCAAACGAGAGCTGGTACAATGACGGATCGTGGCATGACCTTTATACATGGCCCGACAATCCCTATCCTGGAACGGGTAACTTCTGCCTGAAGCTGCTCGGATTCGGTGCAGGCATCAGTATTTCACCGGATCAGGATTTTATTTTCCAGGGAGAAGTTGGAGGTCCCTTTACGCCAGGTTCGGAGACATGGAAACTGCAGTATATGGGCGACGTACCGGCGCAGTACCTGGTTACGCCGGAATCGGTGAGCTGGCTCGATATCACAGGAGCACTCTCAGGTTATATCTCTCAGGGTGAAAGTGTTGATATTACAGCTTCCATTAACGCTGAAGCTGACGCTCTGCCTTTCGGGGTGTATACTGCGGATGTGGAGTTTACCAATATCACAAGCGGTATGGGAAACACCACAAGCACCGTTGTTCTTATTGTCGGTGACGCAGGTATTGTTTACAGCTGGAACATGGATGTTGATCCCGGATGGACTTCTGATGGTCTCTGGGAATGGGGCGTACCTCAGGGAATGGGCGGGGATCACGGCAATCCTGATCCTTCATCCGGTTTCACCGGTGATAATGTTTACGGCTACAACCTGCAGGGTGATTATGAATCCTACCTGAGCGAGAAGTACCTTACAACAGGTGCCATAGACTGTTCCAACCTCTACGGTACACAGTTGCGATTCAAGAGATGGCTGGGTGTTGAAGGCAACGGCTACGACCATGCGTCAGTACAGGTTTCCAACGATGGTGATACATGGTTCTCTGTCTGGGAGAATGGCGCGGAAGAGACAACCGATGGTGACTGGAGCAGCAGGTTCATTGATATCTCTGCTTTAGCGGACACTGAAGCCACTGTCTGGATTCGCTGGGTAATGGGCACCACCGACCCCGGCTGGGAGTACTGCGGCTGGAACCTGGATGATGTGGAAATATGGGCTACAGGTGCTCTCTCTGTGGAAGAGGGAGAGGCAGTGCAGGCACTTTCAGTGCAGCTCACCGGTGTTAACCCGGCCGTTTCCTCCACTGCGTTCACATGCAGAATTCCATCCAGCGGTCTTCTAACCCTTCAGGTTCATGATCTTTCGGGAAGAATTGTTAACACCGTTTACAGCGGCGTTGTTCCAGGCGGGGACATCACCGTTCCATTCAGCCTTACAGATACCGGAGGAAGAAGACTTCCGGCTGGTATCTATCCGGTGATGGCAACCTGCAACGGCCAGAAAGCTGTTTCCAGACTGGTTGTTATTGACCGCTGACCAATATTTGCCCCGGTGCCGTTCAGGCATCGGGGCAATCGAAAAAGGAGATCTTTTTGGCCCGAGTGCTTCTTGTTAATCCGCCTTCTTCCATTGATGTTTACAGTGACAGTAAAATCAGAGTAGCGATTACATCCGCTCCCTTTGTCACCCTGGGAGCTCTGGCAGGTGCCGTACTTGAAGACAACCATGACGTCAGGGTTGCTGATCTGATGATAGAAGCAAGACCCATGGATGCCTATCGGGATGTACTCCGGAAGTGGAAACCTGATTTTGTTGGCATAACTTTCACAACACCGCTTGTTTCTGAAGCTGTTGCTCTTGCAGAAATCGCAAAGGAAGAGTGTTCCGGAGCTTTAATTATAGCCGGTGGTGTTCATGCTTCAACTTTGCCCCGGGAGCTGCTGGAAACCAGCAGATTTGACCTTATCGTAATTGGTGAAGGCGAGAACACACTCAGAGAGCTTTGTGCTGATAATCAGCTTGAAAGTATTGATGGAATCGCTTTTTTCAAGAATGAAGAGTTTATACAAACGAAACCCCGTGAATTGATAGTGGATCTGGATGACCTGCCCATGCCTGCCTGGCAGCTTTACGACCTTAAGTACTACAAATCACCGCACATTGTTTCCAGAAAGAACCCGGTGGGGTACATGGAGACTAATCGCGGTTGCAACCATTTCTGTACTTACTGCAGCCAGAACATCTTCGGACACAAGGTCCGGGAGAAAAGCCCGAAGCGGGTGGTTGATGAGATGTTCAGGATGCTTGATATGGGGTTCAGTGACATCCATATCAAGGACAACAATTTCACAGCCGACATTGCCAGGGCAAAAGCAGTTTGCAGACTCCTGATAGAAAGAAAATTCCCGGCACCATGGGCGCTGCCGACAGGAGTGAATATTCACGATGTGGACAGGGAGTTTTTTCAACTTGCAAAGCAGGCCGGCTGTTACCAGGTGGCATTCGGGATAGAGAGCGCTGTTCCTGAGGTACTGAAGAACGTCAACAAAAAGCAGAATCCGGAGGAGATAAGGTACGCAGTGAATCTTGCATATGAAGCAGATATTGAAACCATTGGATTCTTCATGATCGGGCTGCCCGGAGATACAGAGGAAACCATAAAGACATCTATCAGGTTTGCATGCAGCCTTCCGCTTACCTATGTGAAGGCGTCCATGACACTGCCCTTCCCGTCCAGCGCTCTTTTCACGCAGATTGACAGAGAGGGCCGCATAAAGTCCAAGGATTGGGATATCTATAACTTTCATTGTACCAAAGAGGTCTGGAAGCATGAGAATCTTTCATGGGACACAATAAGCAGATACTACTCTCTTTTTCACAGAAAATTCTATTTCAGGCCATCATACATCTGGAACAGATTCTGGCGCGACATTCGCATGGGCTATCTTTGGGATGACATCAAAGCTGTTCTTTCAAATAACTGGGGTGACTGATTTTTGAGGAAAATATTCCCTGGTATTCTGTTAATTGCTTTCTCAGTTTTCATCGCGGAACGGCTTTTCCCCCGGATACGCATGAAGCAGCTCACTGTTGTGACTATTCCCGGTAGAGCGTCGATATCTATTAACGGAGTTTATGCAGGGGTCTCACCGCTAACCCGGTTCGTATCTGGTGGCGGAGTGTGCGTGCTTGCAGAGAAAGATGGCTTTTTCCAATCTGATTCTCTGGTTCAGTCTTCGCCGGATACTCTTTTCCTGCAACTCCGGGAAGGATGTCTTCTTATAGTGAACACCAATCCTCCGGGCTGTCAGATAATTTCTCACGGTTATGCCGGTACTTCTCCATGTTCTCTTGTGGTGGAATCAGGCAACTCAATTGAGATTACAGCACTGGGCGAGATGGGCATCTCTGTAACCCGTACTGTGAACGCATTTACTCCGGGAGCAAGAATCGTGGAAATTGCTGTACCCTACGATTTCACCGATCAGGTTAACGGGATCGATTTTACAGTTATTCCCCGGGATCTTCTTCCATTTGCAATGGGTTCTTTGACAGTCGGCAGGTATGAGGTTACAGCATCACAGTTCGCGGATTTTATGAATGCGGTTGATCCTGAACTGCTAACGGATTCCTCTACAACTCTCGGGAGGACATGTCTTATGGACAGTATCCTCAAATGCAACTGGAGGGGACCGGTGGGATTTAACGGCGACACTACCGCTTATGCTCCTCTTGAGGGAATGAATGATCATCCCATGGTGGGAATGACCTGGAATGGCGCTGAATGGTATTGCGAATGGTTTTCTACCACAGGAAGTACCCGGCTGGAGTTCAGACTGCCGGACCGCGATGAATGGGAGAGTCTGGCATCCGCTGGATTTGCTGCTGCTGTAAATTTCTCGGATATTAATGAAACAATTCTTACAAGACATCCGGAGTTTGACGATGGCTGGCCTCGAACTGCTCCTTCCGGAGCCCTGGGGCGGAATGAATGGGGGTTGTGCGAGATGCGCGGCAATGTATGGGAATGGACACTATCGGAGGGGATTGCCATTGGCGGAAGCTGGTTCTCTTCCGTTGAAGATTGCAAGGAAGGATCATTGATTGAACTGAGTGATCATCTTGGATATCCATTTGTAGGTTTCAGGGTTGTGGCTACCGGCATTCCGGAGGATATTATTCCCGGTCTGTAAACTTTTCAGGGATGGGGGACTGATTATGAACAGGGTTATACCGGGAGGACCTCTTTTTACACCACCCGAATTGCCAAGCATACCGGATACTGTGATTAATTCAGCAAGAAAATTTCCGGATTCCGTTGCGGTTCGGGAACCCGCGGAACTTGGGAAATTCAAATCAGTCAGCTACAGGCAGCTTGCCAACAATATAGACTGGCTTGCCCGGGGGATACTGGAAAACAGAAAGCAGCCGGTGGTAGCGGTTGTTGGTAAGAACAGTATTTCATGGTACACGGCATATCTGGCAGTTCATCGCGCCGGCGGAATTGTTGTCCCCGTTGATCCTGCTCTTCCGCAGTCGGATATGCATACCATTCTGCATTACTCCGGCGCCAACATGATCTTTCACGACGCGGACTATGGAGACTGGTTTGAGAACCTTAAAGACGTAATCCCTGTTGCTATGAATGCAGGCTTTAAAGATGCCCCAATTCGATACAGCAGCATTCTCAGAATGGGCAGAACCAGCAGAATGGATCTTCCTGCCCGCTACGACGTGAACAAACCGGCAGTAATCAGCTACACCTCGGGTACAACCGGCCTTGCAAAGGGTGTAGTTCACTCTCAGAGTACTATTCTTGCCAATGTCAGGCAGACCCTGCAGTTTACAAAGATTGATGAGAACGATATTTTCTTAAGTGTTCTTCCTGTACATCATTTGTTTGAGGGAACAGGCGGCTTTCTTCTTCCTCTATCGGTTGGCTCCGAGATTGCCATTGCGCATGGACTCAGGTACGTAGCTGATGATCTTGTATCCACCAGAGCAACAGTTCTGCTGGCGGTTCCCCTTTTGTGGGAGACTCTGTACCGCAGAATCATGGCCAATATCCGATCATCCTCTGTCGGTAAAGCTAAACTCGGTTTAGGGCTGGCAGTTTCCGCGGTTACAGAAAAACTGGGTATCAGGGGATTCAGAAGAAAGGTCTTCGATCAGGTACACGAGAGGTTCGGCGGGAAACTGCGCCTTCTCATTTCAGGTGGAGCGGGTATTGACCCTCAGGTACTTGAAGGACTTGAGAAGCTCGGTTTCAAGATCGTTGAAGGTTATGGACTTACAGAAACAGCACCCATTATTTCAGCAAACAGGATTGGTGCCAACAAGTATGGAAGTGTGGGACCTCTGTTTCCAGGAATGGATTGCAGGATTGATGAACCGGATGAGTTTGGAGTTGGAGAGATCGTAGTTAAGGGTCCCAATGTCATGCTGGGGTACTACGGGAACCCGGAGGCTACTGCCGAAGTACTTTCCAGGGATGGATGGTTTCGAACCGGAGATTTCGGCTATCTGGACAAAGACAGTTTTCTGTTTATTACAGGTCGCAAGAAGAATGTGATAATAGCTAAAAATGGCAAAAATGTTTATCCTGAAGAAATTGAGACCCGGCTGAACAGGTTCAGACACATTAAAGAATGCCTGGTTTCCGCCAGAGTTTCTGAAACCAAGGGTGAGGAGATATGTGTTCTTCTTGTTCCCGATCGTGACCTGCTTATTGAAGAAGCTGACAGGCAGAACAGGAAGATAACTCGGGATGACGAGATCAGAGCTATGAGAAAGGTTGTGAAAGCCTATAACTCATCGGCAGAGATATACAAAAGAATTGCAAGTTTTATCATATACCAGGACGAGCTTCCAAAGACTACCACGAAAAAAATCAAGCGAAATGTTGCTTTGAAGGAAGCCGGGCTGTCCCCAAGTGAGGTCTTCAAACCGTAATGGCAGGTCGAAAAGCAAACAGTGCTTACATGCTGATGGGGCAGATATTCGGCAAAGCGGGGCTTTTCGTCTCCCTGATGATCTATTCCAGAATTCTTGATGACGGTTCCTTTGGTAAGCTGCTTTTTGCTGTAGCCATTGGACTTATCGTTATCTTTTTAAGTGACATGGGCGCTACAATACTTATAACACGAAGGATTGCTACAGGAAATCCTGTGAATAATACACTTTCTTCTGCTATTATTCTTAGAACTGGGCTTTCTATTCTATCCGTTTTAGCAGTAATGATCGCAGGATGGGCTGCTGGTTATTCCTCTGGTCAGCTTGTGCTGATACTGCTTGTTTCAACCGGATTTATTCTTGACGGTTTCTGTGAAACCTCATTTGCCGCATTTCGCGCCGGAGGACACATGGTTTATGAGGCTGTTGCCAGGGCAATACACGGTGCGCTGGGCATTGTTCTTGCTGTTTTTGCCTGGAAAACAGGGCAAGGGGTTTTCTTTGCAGGTGGAACATACATCATTAGAGTAATTCCTTCAGTGTTTTTTGTCTATACAGTATTAAGAACCAGAATGGGCTTCGGAATAAAATTTTCACGAAAAGTGTTCGCATCAGTTCTACCGCTTTTAAAGGCAGCTGTACCCCTTGGTCTTGTCGGAATGTTTTTCGTTGCCGGGGAAAGGCTTGACAGCGTATTTATCAAAGCTGAACTTGGAGATGAGGCTATTGCCGCATACCAGCAGTGTATAAAAATACTTGAAGTCCTTATTCTTATCGTGACTCCGACTTTGCTTCCAGGGGCTCTTTTTGCAGCACTGTGTGAAGCTGTTCAAGCTGGATGGGGAAGGGCAAGAGAGCGAATTGCCTGGATGACGGAACTCTTTCTTGTAATTGCAATAACTCTGATAATCCCACTCTGGGCAGCGGAGCAGCATGTTCTGAGAATTGTCTGGGGAAGTGAATTCCTGCGGGGAGTGTCACCTGGTGAGCTACGCTCTGTTTTCAGAATAGTACTTATGACACTTCCGGTGGCTTACATCTTTCATATGTTCATGGCTATTATTATTGCAGTTGAAAGACAGAAAAAGGCTGTTCCCATAGTTGCTCTCTCTCTGGGAATAGAGATCATCCTTTTCCTGATTCTGATTCCTCTGATGGGCATTGCTGGAGCAGCAATATCTCACCTTGTTCTTCTGTTGTCTGTGGCAGTGATGTTATCTTGGAATTTGCACATGGAATATGGGCCAACAGGTTTTGTAAGAGGTGCCAGAAGACCCGTTCTTGCTTCATTTCCCTCATTTGCAGTTCTACTTATGCAACCTTTCAATCCTGTGGAGAATACAGCCATTTCAATGGCTGCATTCATTGTTGTCTGGTTACTCTTTGGAGGGCATAAGATTATTCCCAGTTTTCATTTATCCAGGCCAGGTAGTCTACGGGAGTAATCTCCTTACGCTCATAGCGAAATTCCTGAAAGATTCATTTCTCGTCTTGAAATTGAAAACACTTTTCTTTTTTATATCCTTTAGAATCGATCGATCACATCCGATCCCCGCCATGAATTCATCGAAGTCATCAGGTGGCTTTGTGGGTTCTCGTTCTTCCACTATTTTGATAGCCTCTTCTCTGTCGATGACACCAGCTCTTGTCATGTTGGCATAGAGATACTCATACTTGCCAAAGCCTGTACGCTTTCTGAAAAGGTAGCTTGAGTGAGGTGTACCGAGACAGTCGTATCTTACGCTGGACATGTTCTTGCCGAAATCGAGTTCGCGGTTCAGTGTTTCGTAAATGTCAGGGAGATTCCAGGGAATGTAGTTGGGAAGATTGATCTGTTTTACACCAAACATTCGCTTCCACGAGGGGAAGAAATAATCCCATTTAAGTTCTTTTAGATCAAATGCAGGTTTCATTATGTCTTTGAAGCAGACTCTGTCCATGTAAGATGTTTCCGGCGGAGGAGACTCAAGTATGTCAGAGAATCCTGCGGTTATCAGCCTGATGCCCTGAGTATCCGCTGCTCTGAATATCGCTGTTGGGATCAGAACGACGCATGCTGCACAGAATTCCCCGGTTGCCTCAAGTGCTCTCTTGTAGACTCTGTTCAGAAGTTCTCTATCAGGTGAATATGTTATAAGATCAACACCAAGTCGCGATGCTGCTTTTTTTACAAATGCAAGGGCATTCGGATCAAGAAAGCCGTTATCGAAATTGAAAGCAAGACAGCGCATATTGTATTTGTTTTTCATCATCCAGAGAGTGTAAGAACTGTCCTTACCTCCGCTGAAAGGAACCATTACATCGTATTTCTGCCCTTTGCCTCTGTATCTGTTCAGAATTTTCTCAAGTTTCTTTTCTCTTGCGCTCCAGTCAATGTCAGCGTTTTTTGCATCAAACTCGCGACAAACCCGGCATTCCCCTTTTTCATCGAAATCAATGTTGGGGTAATTTGAGGGAAGAATGCATCTGGTACATCTGACAATTTTATCGGCCATATAAATCCTTCCAGGCACTACTTAGAAATACACACTAAAATAGTATAAAATGTAACAGATTGCAAATCATTTCTAACTGTATACGCAGTAAGAAATTAGTAATATGTTTTCATTTTTCGCCAATTTAAGTAAACATAACAAAATTTTGTATTTGATGCATAATTGCAGGGAGCTGAACTGACCGGATTTGCTTTGAATTGTGACATGAAGGAGGTTTCAAAGGTCAGGGCGATTGATCTAACTCTTCCAGTTATTATCAAAATGTTGTATACTCGCCTCTGGTGTGCCACTACATGTTCCTTTTTTCATTCTGCAAGATGTGAGCATACTGTATGTAGGGTTGTAAGTTGCACGACAATCAAGATATGGTGGTATGATGAGCGGAAGCACCGCAATGAAGTATGACGAAAGTAAGATTAAAACCCTGTCATCCATAGAGCATATCCGTCTGCGAACTGGAATGTATATCGGGCGTCTGGGGGATGGCTCCAATGTGGATGACGGCATCTATGTTCTGCTCAAGGAAGTCATAGACAACTCGGTAGATGAATTCATAATGGGACACGGAAAGCGTATTCGAGTGAAGCTCAACGGCAGTACTTGCTCTGTGCGCGATTACGGCAGGGGGATTCCCCTGGGAATGCTCTTTGAATGTGTTTCTCAGATCAACACAGGAGCCAAGTACAACACAGATGTATTTATGTTCAGCGTAGGCCTGAACGGTGTGGGAACAAAGGCGGTGAATGCACTTTCGGAGCATTTCATGGTCTGTTCTTACAGAGACGGTCAGTGCAGAAGAATCGTTTTCTCCAGAGGCGCAGTTATTGAGGATACCACGGAAGAAACCAGAGAACGGAACGGCACCTATGTTGAATTTGTTCCTGACGGGGAGATTTTTGGAAAGTATGCTTTCCAGGATGTATTTCTGGAGAAGAGAATCCGTCATTATGCTTTCCTGAATTCAGGATTGAAGATACAGTTCAATGAAAATACCTATCAATCCGAAAACGGTCTTCAGGATCTTCTTGAGCATGAGGCTGGAGATGAAGCTGTTTATCCGGTATTCTACTTCAGGGAGAAAACAATTGAGTTTGCTTTTACACATACAAATTCCTACGGGGAAAGATATCTTTCATTTGCCAACGGGCAGTATACAAGTGCCGGCGGTTCTCATCTTTCCGCTTTCAAGGAAGGACTTCTTAAAGGGGTGAATGCCTACAGCTCCGAGAAGTTCACTGGAGATGATGTCAGGGATGGAATTGTTGCAGCGATATCCATAAAGCTGAAGGATCCTGTTTTCGAGAGCCAGACCAAGAACAAACTGGGCAACACTGATATACGGCGTGAGATAGTTGTTCAGGTTCAAAGCGAGATAGAGCAGATGCTCCACAGGGATACTTCACTGGCCGATCAGCTTATCAACAAGATTAAGGCCAATCAGAAGCTTCGTACCGAGCTTCTCAATGTTAAGAAGAAGGCCAGGGCACGGGCAAAACAGACTGCAATCCGTATCCCCAAACTCAAGGACTGCAAGGTGCATCTTGGAAGTGGTGACAAGAGGGAGGAAGCCAGTTCCATCTTTCTTACCGAGGGGATGAGTGCCGCTGGAAGCCTCGTGGCTTCCAGAGATGTTTTTACACAGGCAGTATATGCCCTTAAGGGGAAACCGCTGAATGTTTACGCTCATCGAAGAGACACCGTTTACAAGAACGAAGAAATCTACAACATCATGCGGGCCCTGAACATTGAGGGAGGCGTAGAGGGACTCAGATACAACCGGGTCATCCTTGCCACTGACGCGGATGTTGATGGACTGCACATCCGAAATCTTCTCATGACACTATTTCTGCACTTCTTTGAAGACCTTGTTCTGGACGGACATCTGTTTATTCTGGAGACCCCGCTTTTCAGGGTCAGGAACAAGAAGGAGACCATCTACTGCTACAATGAGAAGGAAAAGATTTCAGCAGAAAAGAAACTGGGCAAAAAGTCAGAGATAACAAGGTTCAAGGGTCTGGGCGAGATCAGTCCAAAAGAATTTGGTCAGTTCATTGGTTCGGACATAAGGCTTGAGAAGGTCAATATTGACAGGATTGGAGATGTTTCTGATATGCTTGGCTTCTACATGGGTAAGAATACCCCTCAGAGAAGACAGTACATAATGGAGAACCTCCGATGACAGGACTAAGAAAGCTATACGAGAACAACTTTCTTGATTTTGCCTCATATGTAATCAAAGAAAGAGCAATACCTGACGCGGCTGACGGGCTTAAACCGGTTCAGAGAAGAATCCTCTGGTCCATGTTTGAAATGGACGACGGCAGATTCAACAAGGTCGCCAATGTCATTGGTCACACCATGCGTTACCATCCACACGGCGACCAGTCCATTGGTGATGCACTCGTGGCTCTTGCAAATAGAAACTTCTTTGTAGATAAGCAGGGCAACTTCGGTAGTATTCTTACAGGTGATGATGCTTCTGCACCGAGATACATTGAGTGCCGTCTCACACAGATGGCCAGAGATATTCTTTTCAACAACGACACAACAGATTTCGGTTTAAGCTATGACGGAAGGAACAGAGAGCCTGATCTGCTTCCTGCCAAAGTTCCTGTGGTACTCATGCTTGGTGCAGAGGGAATCGCAGTGGGAATGTCTACAAAGATACTTCCGCATAATTTCAACGAGGTACTGAAAGCACAGATCGCATGCCTGAGAGGTGAAGAGTTTCACCTTTTCCCGGACTTTGTTCAGGGTGGAGCGGTGGATGTGTCCGGCTATGAAGATGGCTGCGGGAAGGTGAAATGCAGAGCCAGGATTGAACGCAGAGGCAACAAAAAGGTTGCAATTACTCAGATTCCGTTCGGAACCACCACAGAGTCTGTAATCGCTTCCATTGAAGGAGCTGCCCGAAAAGGCCGGTTGAAGATATCCAGCATAGATGATTACTCAACCGACAAGGCAGAAATTGAAATCACCGTTGCCAGAGGAGTTTCAGCAGACGAGACCATTCAGAGGCTTTTTACCAGTACTGACTGTGAAATCTCTCATTCTGCAAACATGATAGTTATCATGGATAAGCACCCGGTTGAAACGACCGTATCCGGTCTGGTGGAATATTCTGCCGCATCCCTGAAAAGACTTCTCAGACGCGAGCTTGAGCTTGAAATTTCCGGTCTTCAAGATCGAATGCACTGGATGACTCTTGAGCAGATATTCATTGAGAACCGGCTTTACAAGGCCATAGAAGAGTGTCCTACACTCGAAGAAGTCAGGGCGACAGTTTCAAGCAGCCTGGTACCCTTCCTTGCTGATTACAAAAGGGAAGTTACAGTTGAAGATATTGATCGCCTGCTTGCTCTGAAGATTCGCAGAATAAGCAGATTTGACATTGAGGCTCACCGGAAAGAGATCGGCGACATCAAGACAAAAATGCGGACAGCAAGAAAGAAACTCAAGAATCTTACCGATTATGCTGTTGATGTACTGCAGAACCTGATAGATAAGTATGGCAGGCTGTTTCTTAGAAGAACTTCCATAGAAACATTCTCCGGCATAGATAAGAGAGAAGTGGCCATCGCCAACCTGAAGCTCGGGTTTGATTCGGACACAGGTTTCATCGGGACATCTGTTAAAAGCGAAAAAAGCTGGAATGTCTCTGAACTGGACAGGATTCTTTACTTGCTTGCAGACGGAACCTATAAGGTGGTTTCCATGCAGGAGAAGTTCATGATCACAGGCAAGGTTTTGTGGTGCGGTCCCTGTGACAAGGAAAAGGTTTATGCCTGCGTCTACAGAGACAGGAAGAACAGGGTAGCTTACGTGAAGAGATTTTCAATAGGTGGCTACATTCTCGACCGGGAATATGCCTTCATGCCCGAGAACAGTGAGCTTATGGTTTTTCTTGACCGTGAGAATGTCCTTCTTGACTACTGGTTCGAAAGACGGAAGCACATGAAGACAAGAAAAGGCGAAACTCTTCTGTCCGAGATAAGCATCAAAGGAGTTAAGGCAAAGGGTGTTCAGCTCTGCGGGAAGAAAGTTATCTCAACACTGAAAGCAATTGAGATCAATGATGAGCTTGATGTTTTAGAGAAAGAACCGGAGCTTGAAGAAGAGAACACAAAGGAAGCAGCTCCTGACCTTCCGGCAGAACCGAAAAAAACCCTTGAGGAAATCAGTGCGGAGGCGGATGTTCTTAAAGACAGAATGAGCAGCATTCTCAGGAAATATGAGAGTGGAACTCCTGACCTTTTTGAACAGGACTGATTTGCACAAGACAATAAGAAACTCTGTCAAGGCGATAATCATCCGTGACAACAAGCTTCTTGTAATCAGGAACACCACTGGCGGGGACGACTGGTATCTGCTTCCCGGGGGAGGGCAGAACCATGGTGAAACTCTCGTCGAGGCTCTTAAAAGAGAATGTATTGAAGAGGCTTCAGTAGAGATTGAAGTCGGCGATATTCTCTTCATCAGAGATTACATTTCAAGAAATCACGAATTCGCAGAGGAAGAAAATGATGCCCATCAGGTCGAGTTTATCTTCCATTGTACCATCGCTCCAGACGCACAGCCCGGAATGGGATCTGTTACGGATATATGGCAGACAGGTGTTGAATGGTTACCGCTCAAAAGACTGTATGAATTCGACCTGTATCCCTCCCAGCTTAAGGAAGTTCTCGCGCAGGGTATTCCCGACAGACACAATATTTATCTGGGTGATGTGAACTGAAGAAAGAAGCTCAGACCATCGCAACCTGTAAGTTTCAGCTAAACTCGTTCATAAAATCGGACTATCCCGGGCAACATTCTGTACATGCTCTGTATACAGAATTAATGCTGCTTGACCTGTAATCGGGTAAAGGACTCTATCCGAAGAAGAAAACAGGTATCATAAGCATCGGACAATTAAGAATACTGAAAAGTTATCCGGAAGCTGGATCTGATACGGCAGGATATCCGGTTTCCTACAAATTGACGATGACAACATGCTCCGGTAGAATAAACTATAACTGGTAGAACGAGAGGGGAGCTGAACTCTAAAGCAAACTATCCTCGTAACCGCCCTGAAGGCGCGTGTTTTGCTTTCGCAGTCAAAAACAAACCTGTAGGTAACAGAATTAATTGAGAGGAAAGCATGAAAGAAACAACAAAGCATGTATCTGGTACCGAATTTCTATCTAAAAACCGGGTGAAATATTCCATTGCTTTTTCAGTTTTACTTTTCTGTGTTTTACCGCTGAATGCGGCAACTCTGCTTTTCCGAACGGAATATAATTCCGGCAGCGGAAGGCCTCGCGGATTGTGTACCGCTGATATGGACCAGGATGGCAATGTTGATGTGATAACCGCAGATAGAGAGTACGGAAATCCATACACTTCAGGTTCGGAAATAAAAATCTGGATAAATAGCGGGACAGGCATGCTGGTATCTCCTTCTCCGCCGTTTCAAACATCTGACCTTGTCGGAGATGCAAATATTATTGCAAATGATTTCAACAATGATGGTTTTCCCGATATTGTGCAGGGAACCAATGCGTCATCCGGAACAGCCAATAACTTTACTGTGTTTATGAATGATGGAAGCGGTAGTATTACCACTGGAATAACATACAATACTCCGAGTATGGACGGAATCGGCAAAGTGGCCTCCGCAGATTTTAATAATGATGGATTCGCTGATATAGTAGCCTCAGATGCTGAAACAGGCATAATAATATATTTTAATAATGGTAGTGCTGTATTTGATTCAACTGTTATTTATAATGCTCCTTTTGTTAACACATCAAAAGCAGGCTGTGTTTTCACTGCTGACTTCAACAACGACGGATGGGAAGACATAATTCTTCAGGGCGATGTTATTTTTATTAATAACGGCGCTGGAGTTTTTGATTCCACAGTGAATATTGGAGGCAGTTATTACAATGTCTCTGTCGCAGACTTTGATGCAGACGGATATGTGGATGTGGTGGCAGCCTCCACAATATTCTGGAATGAAGGAAGCATGGCTTTTACTTCACAGCAACTTACACCTCCCGCAGGCGGGAGCATTCTCGGATGGGGAGATTCAGGTGATGTAAATGGAGATGGTTTACAGGATATTGTTCAGGGAGTTAAAAGCCCATTTCGATTAGTATTCTATTTCAATGAGGGTAATCGCAATTTCAGTGACCCTGAAGTTTATGATATGCTGACGACATCATGCAGCTGGTTCAATCAGGTTGAATGTGCCGACCTGAATCAGGATGGTGCATCAGAGGCAATAGTTGCAGAAGATGGGGCTTTTGCGTTTGAGTGTTTCAGCAGCACCCCCTTTGTAGAGCACGATGTTTCGGTATCGTTTGCGGATTTGCCGCAGATACCTTCCCCCTCAGAACTTTATGCCGGTGATGACATCATACCCGTAGTGCCTTTTCAAAATGAGATAACACCAAGACTGGAAATAAAAAATCCGGGACAGCATACTGAGGTATTTAACACGGTATTCCAGGTATTTGAGGGAGCAAGCATAATATACGAGGAGACCTTGCAGGAGACTCTTGTTCCCGGTGAGTCAAAGATGATAAATTTCTCACCCTGGGAAACAGGAGGTATGGGGAATCAGTACGAGATAAAACTTTTTACCGACCTTGCAGGTGATGAGTATCCCGATAATGATGGAGTTACTGACATCTTTATTGTAGACTCCATATCCTTGCATTCTCACTCTCTTCCTGTGCAAAATGCATTCTCTGCTGCTTCAAGCGGAACTTATTTTGCCAAAGCGATGAGGTTGACCCCCCTTGCCTATCCTGCACAAATTACCGAAATGAGATTCTTTCTTCACATAGAGGACAGTGATATTCCTGTTACATTCTGTGTATGGTCGGATGCCAACCCTGCAGTAAGGGATGTATTTGAATTGGAAAACATAATCTGGTCAACTACGGAGAATGTAGGGCCTTTTTACGGATGGTACATAGTAGATATCCCTGACCTGGTCATAATTGAGGATCAGGATGTGGAGTGCTATATTGGAGCAGGCTGGCCTGGCATAATAAGTACAGGCGCAGATATTTTTCCTTTATGGAAGGGAGAAATAATATATGCTGCAAATCGTTATGGAAATGCTTCAGGGATCAATATTAATAATTTAACATGGGGAGATTCAGGCTATAGACCTCATATATGTGGAAGAGTAAAATATTTTGAGAATTCAGGTATTGGAACAGAAGATGAGTTACAGGTTCAAACATCAGTGTTGAATAACTGCCCTGATCCTTTTAATCTCACAACAACAATCAGTTATAGAACAGCAGTTTCCGGTGAAGTGAACATAAGTATTTATGATTTAACCGGGCGGAAAATACGAACATTGATAAATGGGAACCAGCAGGCGAATACGCATTCGGTAGTTTGGGACGGAACAAATGCCGCTGGAGAATCTGTTGGCTGCGGAGCATATTTTTGCGTATTTAATATAGACAACGAACGGGTATCAACAGAAAAGATAATGTTACTGAAATAGAGACGGAAAAGATTGAAACGAGGATACCAACTTTGCTGTGAAGAGAATTTTGTTCTTCCTGGCTCACAGTCCGCAGGTTTCTGTTTACAACTTTTTTAAAGAGACAAGCATTGGAAATTCAGGCTGATCTGATTCTGAGATTGTCTATATGCTTTCTCTGTATCAGCAGCAATATTGTTTCATCCAGGCTTTGCGGAGGTATACAGCATGGAATGCAAAAAAGAGACAAATCTTCAGATATGCAACTGCACATATGATCCCTGCTCCAGAAAGGGGGTATGCTGCGATTGTATTGCCTACCACTTGAAGATCCGCCAGCTCCCTGCATGCTGCTTTCCTGATGATGCCGAAAAAACCTGGGACAGGTCATTTGAGCATTTCGCCAGACTGGTTACAGAGAGGAAGGTCTGAGTAAAATGACTAAGAAAACAGTATTGATTCCAACTTCACTTTTTTTCATTTTAGCAGCAGGATGTGGAGAAGGAACATCAGGACCATCTGATCCTTTTGACCTATGGTATTCACAGCAGAATGAGTCTATTGTGTTTCTCTCAAAAGCTCATTCATCGGAAGGAGAACTTTATCTTCTGGATAAATCCGGAGAATTAACAAGACTTACTCACAACAACCGGCACGAGAACAACCCTGCAATTTCACGCGATGGATCCAGGGTGGCCTTTCAGGCGGGGGATCAGACAGATATGAGCACATGGGAAATCTACATACTGGATATTGGATCCGGTACAGAAACCAGATTAACAAATAATTCTTTCATAGAAGCCCATCCTGACTGGGGCCCTGGAGACAGCCTGCTTGTTTTCAGCTCCTGGCATGATTCCACGGGCGCTGCTGCCGGCGCTGCTGATATCTTTACCATGCGTACAGACGGTTCACAGGTAACCAGACTGACAGATTCTCCCTGGGAGGACAATGATGCCGAGTGGTCTCCCGACGGAGCGCATATTGCCTTTAAATCAAATCGGCTAACTCAGATTGCGGCGCGGGAAGAAATTTTTGTTATGAATTCTGACGGCTCCAATCAAACCAGGCTTACAACCACTGCGGGCTGGCAGTCAGACCATGACCCGAGTTGGAGCCCCGACAGCAGAACCATTGTCTACAGCCACTATGACGGGTCTCGGCCATGGTTCGATATCGCTGACCCGGATATTTTTGTTAGCAGCTGGGATGAACTGATTCCCTGGAACATCTGCTCAGTGGATCTGCAGGGTAACTCCGAACAGCTGACTGATGAGACCTATGTGGCCGGTCTTCCTGTTTTTTCCAAAGACGGTGCAAGCATACTCTTCCTGCGTATGGATTTCATCTTTAACCAGTCCGGAACACTGATTGGTGCAGACCATCTTCTTATACTGATTCCCGAGAGCGGAGGAAAGGGGCAGCAGTTGATTCCTGATGATGAGCACACAGGTACACTGGAATACTTCGACTGGTAGCAGGAATCATGTTTGAAAACAGAGATTCTCTGAATGCGGTAAACCATGGGAGCTACAGGTATTCCTCAAAGAGGTGCATGTTTTCAGCTGAGTACATGAAGACAATATCTAGCCGCTTCAGGTTTTCCGAAAGTTCACAAGGGACATTCGATGCTTTCGAAGATCCAGCTTTACATCAATTACAGAATCAACCTTCTGGACGTTCTTAGCTATGTGACTCTTGATTTTCAGCGGGTTTCTGACGATATTATTAACGAATATGTATTTTACTTTCTGTTTGCAGTTGTTTAACAGATTGCTAATATAGTGGTTAGTGCATACTCATTAACTCATTTTTTGCACAGATTTTTAGGAAAGTCAAATTAGTTAGGTGGTTCTTTTATGCGTTTTATTCTTATGCTCCTGGTCTTCGCTGTAATTTCCGCTTATGCCTTTGACATTGATGGCTGCAATGGTCTGTCGGTTACAGCATCCGCTCCGGTCTCCTCTACCGATGCCGATATTACTTTGTCTATTGAGGATACATGGGAGATAACCTGGTGTACACAGGCTCTGGGAATGGACGCCTGGGTTAATGGAAGCACAATCAACATCATATTCTCCAGCAATACCGATATGCAGATAAACAGTCTCGATCCAGCGACGGGTACAAGTGCAGGAGCGTACGACCTCATACCTGAAAACGGTGCCTGCTTCGGAGTAGCATGGAACAATGATCTCACTACCCCCGTCTGGCATACGGATGACTGGTACGATTCGGTTCTCTATTATACTGAGGACAATTTCTCTACATGGCAGACTGTCGGCAACCCGGCAGGTTGTGATGGACGGGGCATGGACAATGACGGCAATGATTACTGGATCACCAAAGACGATATCGGCGTCTACCGCTTTACCCCCGGAGCAGGCTCCTCGTTTTACGCGATGCCGCAGGTAACCAGTCAGATGAGCGGACTCACCGCATTCGAATACATGGGAGACATCTGTGTTGTAGTCAGTTGCTATCTGACCTCTGAATGGCACTTCTATATATGGGAGGGCGGCTCCAGCCTGACCTATCTGGGCTCAGTTCCCTGTCCTGTTGCAAGCATATTCCGTTCTGCGGGCCTTACCTACTGCTCTTATAACGACCATATCTACTGGAGTTATGCCACCACTCCCACCAGCTACAGCATAAGCGAGATCAGTTTCACGATAGAAACGGCTTTGGCTCGGGGAACCTGGGCAGGGATCAAGGCTGGTTTTTGATCTGCAGATCCACATAAGCTCTTTTAACTGTGAAAGGTGGAGAATGGGGTTTGAATGATGATGACCCTGTTTGTCGTGCTGCTCGTCCAGGTATCGTATGTGACCGCCCTCCGGCACTTTGTAGACCAACAACTATAGCGATTGATCCAGCAACTACTTCCACAATGTTCTATATACCCGAAGGATTGAGAGCATCCTGATTTCTTGAGGTTTTGCATTTGAAGAATAAAAAGGCATCACTCAAGAGGTAACAAAAGCAAGCCTGGAAACTTGAAATGATTGAAAGTGAGCCTTAATTCCACAGAGTGGAGATTGAGCTTGATTCATCAGATGTTTATCGACACTTTTCGAAAACAGTGAATTACAATTCATGACATAGTATATCCTAACCTGGAATGCTACAATACTTTATGGTGAATTCTCGTGGATAGACCTTGACTGTACTGATGCCAGCATTTATATTGACCAACGTTCAGTCAGTGACTGATGGAATGCCAAGATCAATGGAGGCGAATCATGAACAAAAGAGAGAAGCAGAAAGAGGAGACTGTTGATGATATTCTCCGGATTTCCGAAGAACTCTTTCACGAGCAGGGATACGAAAAAACTACAATTCAGAATATTGCTGATCGCTGCGGTCTCTCCAAGGGAGCTCTTTACCATCACTTCAGATCCAAGGAGGAGGTGCTCAAAAGCATTTGCTTTCGCCATTACACCTGCTTAAAGGAGACATTCCTTCCCATTGTCGAGGACCCTGAACCTTCAATGATGGAAAAGCTGCGGAGAATTATGACTATTGCCCGGAATTCTCAGATGAATACAGCTTCTGCCTCTTTTTCAAAAGGAAAATCCATTAAATCCAGCGGCATAAAAAATGCCGCATTGGAGAAACTTCTTGATAACTACAGCGAAATGATCTACATCGAAATTTTCGCTCCACTGCTTGATGACGGAAGAGAAAGGGGAGAATGTTCTTTCCCCGGCTCAGCAGAGGTTATGGCTGTTTTCATCCACCATCTCGATACTGGAATGAGTGAGCAGCTCAACCGTATCCTTTTCGATAAAGATCACACATCGTCGGAGGAAAAGATAAGAGACGTTATTAATGGATTCACTTTTGCTCTGACACAGTTGCTGAATATTGATGAAGAAACGATTGCCGATGTTACACTGGCGGATAAGATGCTTGAGCAGTACCTGGAGATACTGAAAAAGGTAAGATTGCGAAAGAAGAGATACGATAAAGGAAAGAATACTGAGTGAGAAAGTGGCAGACGAAGAGAAGAAGAACTCTCAAAGTGGTTATTCAGTATGGGGTTCTAAGTGCTATAGGAATGGAGAAGAAATGGTTGCAAGGTTGAGTATTTCGATAATACTTACAGCATTGCTCTTAAGCGGATGCGGTTACGAAGCGGGGAGAAGCAATCCCGGCGAAATCGCTGACTCTACCGGGCAGACAGTTGAACTGAGTATTAAGGGGATCATTGGAGTTGAGTACGGAGACAGTAATTATGTGC
>JAIOSV010000070.1 GCA_021107435.1 Candidatus Sabulitectum sp.
ATTGATTCTCTGAATTACTACTGGAAATTACGGTGAAGTGATTGGACCTCTGTTTGAGATATCTATTGCTGCAAGATAGCCTGTGGACCCGTCTATATAATGCTGACGGTGTACTAGCTTTCCGAGCTCGGATGATGATCCATATTCCCAGAGGAATCGGGATAATCATTAGGCAGGTAAGAATACCGGCAAAGATCTGTAATCTTCTCCATGAATCCTTTGTGGGAAAAATCTTTCCACTTTGTTCTGCCTGTTCCAGCAGCAGCTTGCCATCCAGTTTCTCAGAGTTCATATCCCCTCCTGTTAATTAGTTAACCCAGCAACTACAATACAGTTGATACAAGCGTCAAGCAATGCATGACTTGCGATATAGTGGGAAATCCGGAAAATCAGTTAAAAGAATCGGGTCAGCTTCGCATAGGCAGTAAACTCAGGATCCGCTTCGTCTTCACTTACCTCGCCGACAAGAAAATGGAACCAGCTTCCGGGAAGATACTCCCAGCTGTAAAGCAGATTAGCCCAGATGTTGTCACTGATTGAAGAACTTGATTCAGTTTCCCAGGTACGCTCAAACCTTGATATCTGCCCGTTCAATCTGATTCTCATCAGAGGTGTTACCATGTAGGATGCTGAAACATTCAAGGATTTCCAGTCTGAAGATGTTTCCTCCCAGACTTCCTCATCCCAGTTGTATCTGGTGGCAGCTTCCTGAATTCGCATTGAAGGCTCCACATCGATAAAGAGAACAGGAGCAGGTTTGATCCGAATCCCCAGAGCAAATTTTCTCATCCATGAATCAAGATAGTTATTATGGTTTACGCTTATCCATCCGGCCAGGGGTTTTCTGTAGTCTGAGGATGATGAAAACCCACCGGAAAAGCCTCCGTTGTACCATCTGCCCTCCGGGCCTTCGTACTGGTCGAACCAGCGATCCTCGCAGTATGTCCAGAAGTTAAGGTCATACCTGCTGATGGTTGAGCCGCCGAACCATGTATTTACACCGCTTCCCGCGTTTCTGCCCGAGGCGTCTGTGCTGTAGCTGGGACAAATGCCGCACCAGACTCCATCCATAAACCCCGACTTAAAATCATGGAAAACACTTGAGTAGACAGAGTAAGAAATCGTCCCGTTCCCCTGCACATAGCCCATGTAAGAAGGGTTGAAGTTTTCATCCTTTTTCTCTACACGAAAATTCATATCAAAGTACTCACGGAAATAGCCTGCATCCACGCAGAAAGCTGTGTTCTCAGAATCTTCCTGAAATCTGTTCCAGGTAAGTCCCAGCTTTCCCTTGAACTTGAAGTCCTCTTTTACAGTCAGCATTCCGCTGAAAGAACCTGAGCGGCCGTATGAGTATTCTTCGCTCTCCTGGCCAGGCATGTCAACACTGGTTGCCGATATTTTCATCCAGCTTCCAGGGCTGAATTCCTCAAGTAGAGATCCGACAGTGTAAGAGGTCGCAGGCGCGACCAGAGTGGTATCATCCTCCCATACTCTGCCGGTCACAACCTCCAGAAAGCCGTACCTGAGCTTACCTGAAGTACCTGTAATCTTCGCTCCGCCAAGAATGGGGATAAGCTCACCGTTCCATGCAACTGATCCGATGTTTCTGGAGTAGAACATATTGAATGGCATATCAAATATCTCGGTGCCCTCCATGAAAAAGGGTCTCTTTTCACGAAGCCATGGTGCCCAGTGCGAGATGTTTCCCTGATCCGCGTCAGATTCCACCTGACCAAAATCCGGATAGACAGTAACATCCAGCACAGACTGCATGGTTAATGGAATTTTCAGATCTACCCCGGCACTGCCCCACGGGTCACTGAAAAGCCCATCACCCCCACCGAATTGCAGACGTCCTGCGACAAAAGGGCGGATCTCTATTCCGTGTACTGCAGGCAGATCACAAAGACCTGTGAGATCTCCAAAACACGAAACATCCGTACCGCCCTGTTCCTTCATCTTGAACAGGTATCCACCCTCATTTGAATAGGATATGGTACGACCAAAGTTGATTCCCCAGACCTGCTCTTCTTCCGGAGAATACCGGAGAACTGAAAATGGCAGAGCCACCTCTGCAGACCAGCCGGAATCACTCATGGAAACGGCTGAACTCCACACAGCATCCCAGTTCATGTCCTCGCCCGCAACCTCGGTTCTGCGGGAGTCCAGCTGAACTCCATCCACTGTTACTGTAAAGATAAAGCAGTTTGAATCATCGTTGAAAGTGTCGAGGAATACGAAAAACTTGTCTACAGGCTGGTACTCATCCCGGGCACCAACCTGATGGATAATTCTTGATGGGTCCGGGTCGTACAGGAACGCGCTTATGTAGAGGAATTCCTCATCACGGCAAAGTCTGATATCTGTAAGCTGAGACATCGGCACATCAGTTCTGGGCCGAAAAGCGATAAACTCTCCCCCGGCAGGCTCAATACCCTGCCAGCACGGATCATTCAGTACTCCGTCAATTTCAGGGGCCAGCTCCGTTCTTTCAACGGCTATACCGCAGAGAGCTATAAAAAGCATTAGTAAAGTCATGCTGGAATTATTATGATCAATCGCCGATTGTCAAGCTAATATCTGTCCAGATACCGCTCCAGCTCCCAGGGGTGTATTACTTTCATGTATTCTTCCCATTCCCTCCGCTTGTTCAGAAGGAAGTGATTGAATACATGATCACCAAGAGCATCCTTCACAACATCATCCTTCTCCATACAGTCCAGGGCTGCGCAGAGGCTGTCTGGAAGTGTTCTTATCTTAAGCCTCGCTTTTTCCCTTTCACTCATGGAGAAGATGTTCTTGCTCACAGGCTCACCGCAATCCATTTCACTCTCAATACCGTCCAGCCCGGCGGCCAGCATTGCGGCAAGGGCCAGATATGGATTGCAGGACGGATCAGGTACCCTGATCTCGCACCGTGTACCATTCCCCCGGGCAGCCGGTACCCTGAGCAGAGGGGACCTGTTCTTCATTGACCAGGCAACATTAACCGGAGCTTCAAAGCCGGGAACCAGCCTTTTGTACGAATTCACCAGCGGATTTGTTACAGCAATAAACCCTCTGGCATGCTTCAGCACACCTGCCATGAATCCCCTGGCTAAGGTCGATAATCCATGAGGATCGTCAGGATCATAAAAAACATTCTGATCACTGGAATTGAACATTGAGAAGTGAGTATGCATTCCGGAACCTGCCGCGTCTGCGATAGGTTTGGGCATGAATGTAGCGTGCAATCCGTGCATCAGAGCAACCTTTTTCACAACAAACTTGAAAGTTACAATGTTGTCAGCAGCCTTGACAACTTCCACATATCTGAAATCAATCTCGTGCTGACCGGGAGCAACTTCGTGATGCGCGGCTTCCACTTCGTAACCCATAGCTTCCAGAGCAAGAACGATATCCCGCCGCCCTTCCTCTCCCCTGTCTACCGGTGAAAGATCGAAGTAGCCACCCTTGTCATGAGTTTCGGTGACTGGACTACCATTCTCATCGCACTGAAGAAGGAAAAACTCCGCTTCCGGACCCACCATCACTCGAAATCCAAGAGACGAAACGCGTACTACCTGCCTTTTCAGTATGGTGCGGGGACAGCCCGGAAAAGAGGAACCGTCAGGCATTGAAATATCACAGATAAGTCTTCCGATACGCCCGTACTCGCTCTCCCAGGGAAACACCGCAAAGGTTTCCAGATCAGGCGTAAGCAGCATATCTGATTCTTCAATCCTTGTGAAACCCTCAATTGAAGACCCGTCAAACATCACCTCACCAGCAAGGGCTTTCTCGAACTGACTCTCCGGTACCTCAACATTCTTGACTATTCCATCAATATCAGTGAACTGAAGACGAAGAAAGTGAACATTGGACTCTCTGCAGAGATTCATTATCTCGGAAACTTTGGCAATCATAGTGCTCCTCCATTTTTAAGCAGAAGGGGCAATAATACCAGATTCATGAACGATGTCAATGCTATTAGTGCGTACTGCACCAGATTCCAGGTGCATTATGCAATTTCAGCCAGTCAGCACATCCAGGTTTACCTTTGCTTCAGGCGCATGGACAAAGAAGGCAGACAATTCATCGCATGGGTAATCCGAGCAGAGACCGCAGTGTTCCAGCCCCTTCTCTATAGCGCATTTTCTCATTGTACAGCCATGTTCGCAGTGAGGAAACTTGATACCGTCGGCAGTGCAACCTGTACAGTTAATTTGTTCAGCTTTAATGTCCACTCCGAAAAGCTTGGACCATTCCGCAGCAGTTTTTTCCCGCAGAAGATCATCATCGTTCAGAAAGGCTGTCCTCGCAGGGCACTCAAAACAATCCAGTCCGCAAAAAGCAATCATTTTCATAACAAACCTCCACTGCAGTAAAAGTAAAACAAATCCAGTCAGTTCCAATTCGACAGCCCGACAAAGCATACACATTCACAGGGCCGCCGGCCACAATCCTCGCGTATTATCATCAAATAGCGTTGCTGTTCCAACGGATAACACAATACTCTGGACAGCACCTGTTACAGGCTATTCGCACGAATTCCCTACTCCGGTTGTTGTTGATGGAATGATCTACATCAATGGCATCAGTGGACACTCTCTTGCCATAAATGCCATCAATGGAAACACGGAGTGGGATGTTGATCTCTATTCTGGTAATGCGGATGCAACATCC
>JAIOSV010000042.1 GCA_021107435.1 Candidatus Sabulitectum sp.
GAGTATGGATGGTCCTGTGTCAATCTCCATTTACTCTGTTTCCGGGCGCAGGATTACAACACTGGGGAACCTGCCGGGAAGAACAGGGTACAATCAGCATCACTGGAATCTGCTGGATGGTGACGGCGATATGGTTGCTTCTGGCACTTATATATATGTAGTATCGGCGGGTGATTCTGAAATAACCGGATCTGCCACAGTAGCAAGATAGTTTGGAATACAGTTTAGCATATTTGACAGATACACAATTAACCACGGAGGATTCAATGCGATCATTATTTAATTTTACAGCTGTTGTCCTGCTTCTGGCGCAGGGGGCTCTGGCCGCCTCTGCCAGCGTTATATGGCTTGACATTACTCCGGGCGCGCGGGCAAACGGAATGGGCGAGTCTTTTACGGCTGTCTCAGATGACGCCACCGCCTCTTACTGGAATCCTGCAGGACTTGCTTTTGCGGAGGAGGGAGAGAAAGAGATAACTCTGCAGCACTCCCAGTGGTTGCCCCAGCTTGCTGACGATCTTTATTACGAATTTCTCGGATACGCGCAGCATCTTGAAGGATGGGGCGGAGTGGGAGGCAATATTACCTTCATGTCAATGGGAGAGCAGCAGGAGATACAAGCGGGAAGTACCGAACCCATAGGAACTTTTTACTCCTACGGTATTTGCGCAGACGCTGCTTTCGGCACTGAAGTTGCTCCCGGACTTGCTGTTGGGCTTGGCCTCAAGTTCATTTATGACCACCTGTACTATGCTGACAATGGCAAGGGATCTTCCTTTGCGGCAGATCTGGGTGTACTTTATCATGTTCCCGAACAGTCATTCGGGAGTGTTTCTCTTGGTGCGACACTGACCAATCTTGGACCAAACATGAGCTATGGCGGCAACAGTGAGAACAATCCTCTTCCCAGAAAGCTCAAATTAGGTGTGGCCTATCTTCCTTTTGAAGATGAACTCACTTCACTGCTTATTTCAGCTGATTACACTAAGCTGCTTGTTACAGTGGAAGACGGTATTTACGAAGAGATAAAGGAAAACAAATGGGGTACCGGAGCAGAATTCTGGTACTACAATCTTCTTGCTCTCAGGGCTGGCTATGTACACGATACTGAGGGTGAAACAACCATCTCGGGTGTTTCATTCGGCGCGGGTCTTCAGTGGAACGATTTCCAGTTGGACATGGCTTTCATTCCAGTTGAGGAATCTCTTCAGGGGTCCGGCAAGTACAACCAGAAGTACAGTCTTACGCTCAAGTTCTAATGACAAGGTATTTTATTCTACTCAGTATTGTGTGTGGAGTGGCTTTTGCCGCTCCACCTTTTCCCGGCAGTCTGATTCAAGATATCCCGGAGGGAGTTTCCGACGGCTTTCCAATTGTACCTGATTCTGGTTCTCCTCGGGCTCTGGATGCCGACACAACTATGAGGGTATGTGTGCTGAAGGCAGGGTTTCTTCCGGATTACACTGATTCAACCAGCGGTAACGGGGAATTCGAGAGTGACAGCGCAACTGTTGCTGATATAATGTCTCAAGTTGAGAGTTACTACGAGGATGTAAGCAACGGTTATCTTAGGCTTGTGCTGTTTCAGTTTCCAGCGAGTGAAGATGCTTTTACCCTGGATCATCAGATGGGTTTTTATGGAGCACCGGAGAAGAGTGGGCTTGGTCAGTGTGAGCTGTTTCGGGATGCGGTACAGGCAGCGGATGACCAGGTGGACTTCTCCAGATTCGACGCGGTGATTGTTATGCATGCCGGTGCGGGAGCTGAATCTGATATCCTGTATAACAGCCCACTGGACATACACTCAATGTTCCTGAATTCCTCCGATCTTGAGAATTATCTGGGTACCGGGTTTATACAGACAGATGACGGTGTAAAAGTACGGGAGGGGTGTATTGATCCCGAGCGAGAAGCTCAGGACAACTACGGTCTCGGCGTGCTTGGCACAATTGTACACGAGTTTGGACACCAGCTGGGGCTGCCCGATCTTTACAACACATCCGACGGTACTGTTGGTATCGGTGGGTGGGGTGTAATGGGGTACGGGCAATGGCTTATGAACGGGTACTGGCCATCTGCTCCGGGAGCATGGTCCAGAATAGCCATGGGCTGGCTTGATCCGGCAGAAATTACTCCCGGAGAATACACAGTTGAGCAGGCGGGGGCAGTCTACAAAATTCCATTAAACTCCACAGAGTACCTGCTCATCGAAAACAGACAACGAGATCCCGATGGAAACGGGCAGTGCGGCCCCCACGAGA
This sequence comes from Candidatus Sabulitectum sp., assembly GCA_021107435.1. Lineage (GTDB taxonomy): Bacteria > Fermentibacterota > Fermentibacteria > Fermentibacterales > JCC-6 > Sabulitectum. Next base: position 2,262 of record JAIOSV010000042.1, read on the forward strand.
GGGATTATGGTCTTCCCGGCTCCGGAATACTCATCTGGCATATTGATGAAACACGCCTTGGTGAGTACAGAACGGCGAACATCGTTAACGTGGATCCCCTGCATAAAGGTGTTGATGTGGAGGAAGCAGACGGGATACAGGATCTTGACTACGGATTTGCAACATGGTTCAGTATTGAAGGCAGTCAGTATGATCCCTGGAAGAGGGATGGGTATGCCTGGGAATTCTCTCCGGAGACTACGCCTTCCACAGACGCGTCATGGGGCGGATATACAGGCGTAAAAATTGACGTACTTGATAGCTCCGCGAACACAATGCGTTTTGTTTACAGTCTTATGGGATTAGTTCCCGGATGGCCTGTTGAATTCGGCGGGGCAGCATACGGTCCGATTTTCTGGGACGCTCCTCAGGGTGAGTTCGTGGCCGCTGTAAAGAGTAACGGACAGGTAATGGCCGTTCCGGCAAATGGTAATGATCCGATTCCAGTTGGAATGAATGTAACGGCTCCGCTGGTGATTTTCACAATAGAGGAGACCGAGTACCTGGTCATTCCCGAGGAAGACGGTGAGATACACATGCGCCTTCCAGACTGGTCGGAGGCTCCCGGATGGCCGGTGGATCTTTCCTCGCCGGCAGTTCAGGTCATTTCCTCTGAGTCAATGAACAGCGTATTTGCAGTTCTCGAGAATAAAAAAGTTTACAGGCTTAATCCGGATGGCAGTGTTTATCAGGGATGGCCGAAAACTTTTTTAATTGAGATCATCGGAGCATGCCTGTTTCCCCACGAAGCCATCCCGGGATTAATTCTTGTCACCGCAGATGGATCCCTTAGAAGGATTGGTCCCGGCGGCGGCGGTATTTTCGGCTGGCCGGTGCATCCGGGCAGCGAGAACTCCACATTACCCGTCGCAGGAGATTTTGACCGCGATGGAGACGTTGAGACAGCTGTTGTTTCGGGTGGAAAGCTGTGGGTTTATGATGAGAGCAGTTCAGAGGAACCGGGCTTTCCTGTTTCTCTGCAGGGTGAAGTACTCTCTGATCCCTTCATGGCTGATCTTGACAGCGACGGAAACATTGAGATTCTCGTTGAGACAACTATAGGGCTTGAAGCTTTTTCATCCTCCGGAACCATAGTTACCGACTGGCCTTTCACAACTGAGACTGATTCGCTGACATTTGAATATTCAAGATTCACCTCAGGTATTGGCGGAAGCGGTTTTGCCTGTTCATCTCTGAGAGATGGAAGGGTATTCATATGGAATGGAACAGGAGCTTCCCTTGGCGGCAGCCCCTACGCTTTTGGAGACAACCCCATCGGCGTTCCGATACTCCGTGAATTTGACGGGGAGAATCAGTTCAGACTGATGTCCCTGACTTCCACCGGTATGCTGGGTGCTTTCTTTACCGGTTTTGAACCTGACGGGTGGAACACCGGTATGGACAGAGGCGGAGAAAGATGCTGGCCTTTCACGCATCTGCCATCGGTCGTATCCTCTGGAAATCTTCTGGATGAAGCACAATTCTTTGTGTGGCCGAATCCTGTAACACAGGGTTCCGGACAGATCAGATTTGTTCCCGGTCGTGATGCCCAGTACAGAATACGGATATTCAATGTGGCAGGGGAACTCGTTGCGGATTACAGCGGAGATGCTCCCGGCACAGTTCCATGGGAGGTTGAATGGAAAACAAACAATCTCGCGCCAGGCGTTTATTATGTGTGCCTCGAATTGACTTCATCGGGAGAGACCGCAGAGGCTCTTTTCCATGCTGCGGTGGTGAACTGATATGAAAAGAACTTTAGTAGCAATGTTCCTTCTCACCGCTGTTCTTCTGGGAGCGGATAAGGGAACCGTTCTCAGATCCATTGTTCTTCCAGGGTGGGGCCAGCTGCATGCCGGGCATTCCACAAGGGGAGCCATTTTTATGGGGCTTGAGGCTTCCATATGGGCAGGTGTTGGTGTTTCCTATCTCCAGGGCGTATTCAATAGAGATGACTACAGAAATCTGGCCATGGAACGCGCCGGTATTGATGTTTCCTTCCGTGACAGGGATTTTCAGGACGATGTGGGAGATTTTTCCAGCAGCAGCGAATACAACGACTATATCCGAAGTCTCGCGAGGTATTACTATCCCGATGATCCGGAAGCTCAGCAGAACTACTTTGATAACCACAGCAGGTACGGTTCCGACGGATGGATCTGGACCAGCTCCAACGCCCGTGATGACTATGATGATGCTCTTCGCATAAGCCGTGAGTGGTTTAGAAGAACTGTATATGTGGCGGCATTCGCCGTTGTAAACAGGGCGGTGAGCGCTATTGACGCTTCTCTTCTTGATCCGGCGGAGCCGGGAATTTACACAGCAATCGACTTTCCTGAAAACGCGGATTTTTCATCGGTCAGATTCACAGTGGGAGCGAGATTCTAATGATAACCTTTTTTCTTCTTTCAATGGTTCTCGGCATGGGGCGGTACGCAGTTGACGGCACTTTCCACTTTCCTGAAATACAGCAGATGGATCTGCGGCATGACCCGGTAAATGAGCCGACCGGTCCTCTCGCAGGCAAGGATGGTTCCCACGAGGTCGGTGATGTAATCAACTTCTGGGCTATCGACGAGAGCGGCACGGTTCCCATGTTTTACCTTACAAGCGCCACTTGCAGGTTTTCAGGGGAACTCTCTTATATCTTCGTGGAGGATACTCAGTGGGGTATCAACTTTGACCAGAACGCAGTGGATTCTCTTTCGGCAGCTCTTGAAGGAAGCAGCGGGATAATGGCCAGGGACACGGAGTTCTTCGGAGATATTCCTGACCTGATTGATAACGATCCCAGGGTTTACTACCTGATACTTAACATCCGGGATGGCTATGCTTCCGGCGTACAGAACTGGTACATTGCAGGGTACTTCAGTCCCTACAACATGTTTACTGAATACGAGGCACGCAATTACTACGGCGGTCACTCCAATGAAGTTGAGATGCTTTACATTGACTGTTATCCGGGTCTTGCCTCTGAAGCAATGCTGACCGCCAGCCATGAGCTGGTTCATCTGATACAGTATGGTATCAAACCATTCAGCGGTGAGGAACTGTGGGTGCTTGAAAACCAGGCTCAAGCAGGGACTTTTCTCTGTGGTTACCCTGCGCCTCAAGTTGAGACTTTTGTTGATTTTGGAGGAGTTTCACCAATCAAGTGGACGGAATTCTCTGATGGCGAGAAAGTGGTCGCCGGGTATGGTGCCGGATATCTTTTCTTTTCCTACCTGTTCGAGAACTACGGCGGTAAGGATTTTATCTGGAACAGCATGCACGGAACAACTAAAGGAATGCAGGGAGTGATTGATGCCATAGAATCTGCTACAGGTGAAACTGCTGATATGGAAGAAATACTTTCCGACTGGATGCTGTCATGTTTCATTGATGACCCTGCTCTGGGCTACGGCTGGGAAAGTTTCAGTATTGCCGATTACGACACAACTGATTCAGGCAACAGACCGGGGCTGGATTACACGGGAATGATTACAGACACTCCATGGAGTGATCCATGGCATGATGTCACAGGATATCAGGGCAATTACTACAATATCGGGGATGATCTTACAGGAAGTCTCAGAGTCGAGGGCAGTGGAATAGGCAACCTGAATGTTTTTTTCTTTGATGGTAATACCGTGACAGAACTGGACGCCGGCAGCGCTTATGATGTTGCGGTTGGCCTTGAGAATACCGGAACCCTTATGCTCATTTGCAACAGCTTCGCGGGTCTTGAGATGAATGTTGCGGCAGGCAGTATCGGCGGTGGAGGAAACTTTGCCGTTTTCCCCAATCCATGTCTTGGTGACCTGTATTTCCAGTTTACCTCAACCGGAGAATCAATTCTACTGTCATTCTTTGACCAGACAGGCGCACATGTTGAGACTTTAACTCTCTCTGCTTCCTCAGGGGAAACTGTAATCAGTTACACAGGTGCTTCGGAACTTGCTTCCGGAATCTACTTTTATCGTTTTCAGCAGGGGTCCAGATTGGAAACCGGCCGTGTTGCTGTGGTTCGTTAGCACCCTGTTCCTGGCCTACGATTTCCCTGATACTGAACTTACAGATCTTGAAATAGATGCAGCCGGCACAGTCTGGCTGCTTCCTGTTTCTGATCCGGCAGTGATCAGACTGAAGGCAAACGGCGAACAAAACCGGTTTGAAACTGGTTTTGCTGATCTTCCCGCAGGTCTTGCTTTGTCGGCCGCCGGAAGATGGGCAATTTCTTTTCAGAGTTCCGGAGTACTCCTGAAATATGACTCAGATGATATTCTGCTTGAGGAAATCGCAGTGCCCGGCCCCGGTGATGTTCTCTTCTCCGGTTTGAGCATCTGGACTGTTGACATCATGCGGGGCAACGTGATTTCTTCAAATGGCGAGATTATTGCCAGGAACTGCGGCAGCAGAGACTCAAGGCTTTGTCTTGAACGAACCGGTCTGGGTATGATCAGCGGCTCCAGGGGAGTTTTTCTTCTTGAAGCGGGGGAGATACCGGTAAGAATTGCCGACAATGGTTCTGCATGCTTTTCCCAAAATGGGATTCTTCTGCTCTGTGATGGCACTCTCAAAACAATTGAGGGGGATACTCTGCTCACAGACCTTCCCTATTCTCGTATTTCAGCTTCCCCTGGTGGAGAAACAACAGTTCTCTGGGGCAATGCAGTTCCCATGGTTCTTGAATGATACTTTCTTCGTTACTGCTTTCTTTATTCGCTTACACAACAACAGTGGTGAGTTCAGGGGTTGAATACATTCCGCTTCCAGAAAGTCCATGGCTTGATCCCTCAACAATTGTTGCCACCGTTAACGGAGATACCCTTTCCGCAGTTTTGACTTCCCGTGGTCCATCAGTAGGGCTTCTTCTATCTCCGATTCCCGGTGAAGGGGATACAGTTGCTGTAACAGCCGACACCCTTGATCTCTCCCTTTCTTCAGTGGCGAGACTTGACATACAACCTCTGGGCAGGGGACAGGCTCTTGAACTGCCTTCATTCTACTCAGGAGCGGATCCCATTCCCGAGGGGCTTTACATTTCCGGATCGAAAAGACTGGGAGTCTCAGTGGGGTCAGGCGGAGGAATCTCACAGGGAACAGAACTTTCAATTGAAGGTATTCTTGCCCCGGGTATTACCGTCAACGGGAAAATAACCGATCGGGATCTGCCTTTGGGTTCCTCTTCTTCGGAGGCTCTCTCCGATCTGGATAAGGTTTACATTGCCATTGACGGAGGTACATGGAATGCTGAAATGGGTGATCTTGACTGGGAAAGTCAGGGATCAGTACCATGGCGCACGCAGGTAAGCGGTTTCAGCGCCGGGGTGCTTCCCAGTACTGATTATGCTTTTTCCGGAGGTTACGGAACAACAGGCAGCGAGCGCCAGAAGGCCGTATTCCTTACCGAGGAAGGGCTGCAGGGACCATACTCCTTCGCGCCTGGAGGCGGAGTTACTCCTGGAAGTGAAAGGGTATTCCTTGACGGTGTCGCGATGCAGAGGGGATCAGGAGCTGATTATGAAATGGATTATGCTGCGGGTCTTATCACTTTCACCACAAAGCGACTGATCAGAAGGGAGCAGAGAGTAGACATCTCCTGGTACAGAGAAGGGGACGGATTCAGAAAGGATCTAACAAGACTTGAGACAAGCATTCAACCTTTCTCCAGTCTCTCCATTGAATTCACAGGCTTTTCAAGGAGGGACAATACCGGCGTGCCCCTGGGATTCATTATGACCGATGGTGTTGAGGATGCTCTCAGAAACGCCGGCGAGAACCCTTCTGATGCCTGGATTGATGGAGGCACCTATGTTGGAGAGAACAACGGCAGCTACATACTGGACAGCCTTTCCCGCTACTCCTGGGCCGGTCTCCTGCTGGGAGACTGGAGCGTAGAGTTTCAGACACCTCCGGAGGGCACCGGAGACTACATTTATGACTCTGCTACCGGGGGTTACATCTGGGCCGGGGAAGGAGAGGGAACACACTTTGCCCGCAAGTATATATCCATTCCAAACTCAATCGAACTGCTGGGTTCAACAATCTCTGGTGAAGCCGGCGCAATTGAAAACTACAGTGTGTTCACAAACTATTCCCGAAGACAGGGGAACCTTTTCAACGCGAATGCCACAACCAGAGAGGGAACCCTTTCCGGCGGAGAGATAACAGTCAGTCCATGGGAATCAGGTCCTTCAATGAACCTGAGCGGCAGATATGTCTCGGAGGGTTTCAATGCTCCTGATGATATTGACTCGGACGCAAACCTTGAGAAATGGGGGCTTCCTCCAGGCTGGAAGGGGAAGGACAGTTTTATTCTGGGAGATCTGGGTGGTGAAAGACTCCTTTTTACAGCAGGTGAGCGGTTCCTGGAAGAGGGAGGAACTTCGACAATTGCCGGGGTTGATTACACTCCGTTTGACGGTACAGTTCAGGCCTCAATCTCCTTTGACGGTCTTTCCAGAACCGGTACTGAACTCCTGACAGGCGGCAGACGGGGAGTTATCAGTACAGACGCGTCGGTACAACTGAACGTACTCACTCCCTTCATGAATTCATCATACACAGGGGAGAGCTGGCCAGACAGTCTTTCCGGGGGTCTGTTCTCTTCAGATGCGGGAATTTTTACAGAAACAGGCAACTGGAAGTCTACTGCAACCGCCGGAGGAGAGATTGACAGAAGAGATGGTATCTCTCACCCGGATAGAACTCTCAGGCTTGGTGTTGTTACCAGCGGTGCAGGGATGTCCTGGAACGCGAACGGCAGCATACAGCACTCAACAGGATGGTTTGAAGGTGGCGGCTCTACAAGCTCTGACGCAGTAAAGGCAGGCTACTCCGGCAGAACCGGTGGCATCTGGATCTACAGCCAGTACACCGCGGGCGGATACTTCTCAAAGCTTATGGATATTGTTTACACCTGGGTTGGCAGCGGTAATGGTGATTACAGCTATGACCCGGATACAGGCGAGTACTATCCGGACGCTTCAGGGGATTACAGGCAGACCTATATACCCGGACAGGGAGAAACAAGAGTTCTTGAATCCACCCTTGACGGAGGGTTTGCATGGGCCGATTCCGCGAATTCAGCCGGAATAGACGGCACCTTTAAACTGTCTGCTTCAGACGCCGATGACAGGCTCAAGACTTACACTCTGGCCGGAGCCTTTGATGTGAGTTCACCGGGGGGCTGGAATGCCTCTCTGGCGCCGTATCTTACCTGGGAGGAAAGTGTTCTTTCCCGGCTGACAGTAAGAATCTCCGGTTTTGACCGGATTGAAGACTACAGTGGTGTGGGCAACACACGGGAGACTTTCAGAAAACTGGAGGTTATTCCCATGCTCAAGCCGGAGGAATGGCTTGAAATTGAGGTTACAGGCATGACTGCTTTTCGAAGAAGAGCCCTGTACGGCACCAGAGAGACAGATGAAGTCGGAGGTAGTATAGACCCGGTGTTCATCACAGGATTCGGTCTGGACGCCGGAGTAAAAGTATCGGGGGAGAACCGGCAGGAAAGAGAGGGCGACCTAAAGGCATTCAACTGGGGATTTGAACCCCACCTTTCCATGAATGGCGGAGGCTGGACAGCTTCAGGCAGGCTTACCACCTGGTACATGCCGGGGGAGGAAATAGTACCTTCATGGTTCTTTGACGGCAGGCAGACCGGCTGGACGCTTGAGCCAAGGCTTTCTGTTGGAAGGAATATCAACAGATGGTTCCATGTTACCCTTTTCTACTGGGGTAGAAAACCGGCGGATAGCGAGTGGACTCAGCGCGGTGGCCTTGAAGGCACGGTGAACTTCTGATGACAGTTCTACTGATAACAGCACTGTTGACATCAGCCGCGATAAAAATCACAGGCGCTCCGCCGTTCCCTCCTCTTCCTGATTCTGTTGAAGTCAACGATGAGAAGATAGCGGAAATCAGAGATGATGCTCTTAACTGGTACCTGCAGACAGGTTACCCTTTTGCCGCTATTGCCATGTATTTTTCAACAGCAGACACACTTACGATAAACACAGTTCCCGGCAGACATGCTTTTCTGGAAGAGATAAGATTTCCTGATTCCGTAAGAACAATCCGTTCTGTTCTTCTTAGAGAAATAAATCTCCAGCCGGGAACTCCCTACAACCCCGAGCCTGTATCTGAATGGCTTACTGCTCTTCAGCGATATCCATTCATCGAATCCGCCGGTCCGGTAAGTGTTTTTCTTGGTCCCGGCGGTAACATTGTTCTTCTGGTACCTGTTGAAGAGGCTCCTGTCGGCTGGTTTTCCGGTGATCTTGATTTTTCAAGTTCCGGAGGCTTTACGGGGGGCGGAGAAATTGTATTCACCAGCATTTTCGGCACAGGCCGCAGGCTTGAACTGGCAGCTTCCGCTGTGGAGTGGGGAGGAGTGGACGCTGCGGGACTGTACAGAGAACCGTGGATACTGGGCTCACCTCTTTCAGTTCAACTGGAGATTGAGCAGCAGGTACCTGACAGCGGCAGTGTAATCAGAGAGTGGGGAAGTTCTGTAATACTCAGTCTGGGAAATATAGATGTATCAGGCGGCGGCGGTACCTGGCAGAGCTGGCCGGTGAATCAGGCAGAAGAAAGTTACAGATACGGTTCCGCTGGAATAGCAGTGGATTTCACAGGTAACAGCAGGCAGGGCAGAGAGGGCTTCAGCGGTACCCTTACCACTGAAGCAGGCAGTGCCGCAGGGCCGGATTCCACGTACCTCCTTACCAGGGCTGAAACAGAGATGAACTACACAACTTTCAAGGGCATGTTCGGTCTCGGCATTACAGCTAAAGGCGGAGGAATTATCAGTGGAGACTGGTTACCATCAATGGTGACAAGACTGGGTGGTTACGGCACACTCAGAGGTTATGTGAAAGACTCATGGAGGGCAGGAGCCTGGGGTATTGCCTCGCCTGAAATATCCCTCGGAGAAACCGCAACTCAGGTTTACATCTTTTCAGATATCGGAGTACTGGACACCGCTGATGACGGGATGCAATACCCGATCTCAGCAGGCCTGGGATTAAGAGGAACAACAGGCGGGCTTCGTTTTGATGCAGGCAGCGGTTTTCCGATTGACCAGGGACCCGGTTCCGCCAGATTCTATCTTTCAGCTGTAATCAGCCTGTAAAAAAGGGCAACGATTTTGACTCCCAAAATTATCAGTAGAAGAAGTCTCGGGCTCTGCCGGATTCTATTCTTCAGCGGTTATCAGTCTGTAGTTAATTGCCCGGTATTGACATGGCTGTGACAATTCGTATAATGACGATTGCAGGGGGGTTATTAACGGGGGTAGAAAAGGAGATATCATGCTCAGATTACTGAGAGTGTTACTGCTTGCAGGTGTGGTTCTTGGTCTTGCCGGAGTGGCGATTGCCGATCCTGCCGAGGTTATTATTGTAGATGGAATCGCATACGATCTGATCATCATAGACGGTGAGGTCTACTACACGTACGATGAAGTAATCTACGAATACGACGGAGAATCCGGTGAGATGCTTGAAGCTGAAATTACTTTCCCTGAATAATTGATACTTAATGGCGGGGGAAGTTCATTCCCCCGCATTTACTTCTTCTACATTCCAGAACGCCGGCAGGGGTTTTTCATTTATTCTCTCTGCCATTTTTTGAATCATTTCTTTGTTTACTCCGTGAATGTTTCTGGGGAAAGCCGTTTCCGGGGCGACAATAATCCTGACTATTTTTACAGGGATGCTGAATGCCTGTGACAGGGAATAGTAGGGAGCTATTTCCCAGGCGGATGTGTTGGTGTTGTCTACCACCAGTGTAATCCTGCATGAGTTCCCGGCACAGTTGTTCAGGTGGAGTAATCGCAGTGTGAAATTTCTCAGACACGATGAGTGAGCGTCTGACAGTTTTGCAGGGTCAAACTGATACCGGCCGTTTTTGTCATGAAAAAAGTCGTCGGCGCTGAACACCTCGGTCATATAGGGGTTTGTGTTTCTTCTAATCCAGGTTGACTTGCCCGCACCCGGAATTCCGCTGGCAATAATTACCTGTTCTACTCTACTCATCACAGATTTCAAGCATTTCTTCAAGTTCTTTCAGATCATCCTCTCCTTCAGAGTCCAGGCTGTATCTTTCCTTTAAACTGACAGCCTCACTGTATTTCTCCAGCGCTTTTTCCGTTCTTCCCATCTCAAGAAGAGATCTGCTCTCTCCAATTGCATGCCCCGCGAGTGCAGAGTGATCCTCAGCAAGAGAGCTTCTTTTGAAAGCTTCCTTGAAGCAGTTGATTGACATCTCAAATCTGTCGGTTTTCCGCATCAGTGATCCGAGGTTTCCCAGTGCCCTGGCCTGTGTGGTCAAAGCATTCACAGCGCAGGCGAACCTTAAAGATCTTCTTGCTTCGTCTACAGCTTCCTGAATTCTGCCCATTTTAGAGAGAACGCAGGAGAGATTCAGATGACCAACTGCCAGGGAACGCTTGTCTCCAGCTCCTTTTGTCATATCAAGTGATTCTCTGATGTGCTTTTCAGCCTTTTCGTATTCTCCGTCCAGTTTGTATGCCAGACCTATGTTTGTATGAAAGGCCACTATCCCCCGGGTATGCCCGATCTCTTTCGCGATCTGAATAGCCCTCTCAAGGTTTTCAATCGCGTTCTTCGATTCTCCGTACCTCGCCAGTTGACCGCCCAGGTTGCCAAGTGTGATACACTCTCCCCTTTTGTTGCCTGCCCTTCGGTGAATAGTCAAAGCTTCACGGTACTTCTCGAATCCTGAACTTTTGTTTCCCATGTTGATTTCAATCTGCCCCATGTAGGCAAGCGCGTTTGCCTCAA
>JAIOSV010000001.1 GCA_021107435.1 Candidatus Sabulitectum sp.
ATGGAGTGTCTGTACCATTTTGTGAATTCATGGTACGGCTCATTTACAAAAGTCACCATAAACTCGTGCGGCTGAACGGGGCAAACGCCAAAAGTACTCTCAAGAGTAACCCAGCCGTAGTCAGGAAGATAGAAATCCACGAACCAATGCTGATCACATTCGCCGGAACCGAGACAAGTCGGAACATTCAGCAGAGCTCTGGAGGGTATACCGTTCCCTCTGAAGAGAGCACTGGCGACATGAGCGTGACCGGTACAGGTGTTCGCCCATCTCAGCGTATAGTGAGCATCAAAGGCCCACGGATCGTGTGGAATCCCCCAGGGAATATCAAGGCAGAAAGCCGCTATACTATCAGCAAGTTCTATAAGATTATCAATACCCGGACCCACTTCCTGCAGCGCATCAATAACATAAGGCGATTCCAGCTGGCTGCAGTCAGTGGATATCAGCCATGGAGTAACGGAATCAGGAAGTGCGGATGGATCAGGCATTGGCACATAGGACGGCAAGTCTTCCCAGAGATTATTTTCGACAATTAGATAGCTCTCCCAGTTGATATAGCCAACCCCTTCATTCATTCTGGCAACACAAAGAACATTTCCCCGCTCCATCTTTAAGAACCTGTAATCAATCAGATCAGGAGCCTCTACAGAAAGAGCAACTGGTACCTGACTGCCATAGGCAATGGGAACATGAAAGTAATACTCGCATTCTCCGTTTGGGCAGGCATAAAACAGCTCTCCGTTGACCTTCTCAAGATAAATTCCGGTGTTGTCAATAGTGCCTGTACCAATATCAGACTCACATTCCAGATTTGAAACCAGAATGGTTAATAAAGTAATAATGCTAAACATTGTTCAGAATCCCTCCGCTTATTGCAACACCTACCCTGAATGCTCTGCCGAAAACTTGCAGACTTTTCACAGCAGGGATTGTTCACTTTAGTCTGTTCGTGCGGCAATGCTGTTTCTATGCTTCGAGAATTATGGCTGGAAGTGGTGTTCCTGTCAAGTCTTGACTAATAATGACATGAAATCATGCGGGGAGTTGTCCGAGTATCGAATACTTATATATTAATATGATTGTATCAACTTATGAGAGGAGCTATTAAATGTTGTATGTTTCTTTGTCAGTTGCTTTCTTCCTGCTCTTTTCCATACCAGTGGAATCTGATATGTCGAGTTGCGATAAGCTTCCCGGCGGTCTTTCACCATATACCGAGAGACTACCTGTGGAAGATTGCTGTCGACTGATTAATGTACCTTCAGAATCAGTACAGCGGGTTACTGTTACTGCTGACCTTTGTTCTGCCGACGCGGATACCGCGGAATGGACTTTCCTCTTCTACGATGACTCGGATTTCACAAACAGTTATAAGCCTCTGTCTCAGTTCGCATCTGAAGCTTACTCAACCGACAATGTGAATGTATTTGTTCTTGAGGATACCGATGTGGGTCCCGCCTACCTCTACTACATTCCTGAAACAGGTGATCCTGTTGTTGTGGAAGAATGGGGCGAGGTAAACATGGGAGACTGGGAGACCCTGCACAACCTTATCGTCTGGGGAAAAACCAACCACCCGGCTGAAAGATATATGGTGACCATGTACGATCATGGCGGAGGCTGGTGGGGAGCCTGTCTCGATGTAACATCCGGGAACGATATACTGAGCATGGATGAAATTCAGGATGCGATTGAAGGAGCAGGGGGTATTGATATCCTTGCATTCACCGCGCCGTGCCTTATGGGCGCGCTTGAGTCAGCCTACGAACTGCGGGACTGTGTTGATGTGTATATAGGAAGCGAGGACCTGAGCGGCTACATCTACTGGTTTGACATCATGGATGATATCTGCGACCTCCTGAATAATTCTTCCACTCTCTCCACCGAAGAAGTAGGCTGCCTGATCATTGATCTGGTGGAAACAAATTTTGCAGCTCCCTACGATCAACAGGGAACAATGAGCGCGATTGACCAGGCAGGACTTAACAACATGGTCACCGTGTTCGATCAGCTCTGTGTATACATGACTGATCACATTGACGAACTGGGATCAGTAATTCAGGAGACCAGGGAAAGTGCCTGGTATTTAGGCGCTGGATACTATGTACTCCCTGAAATAGACTTCTACGACTTTCTTTCATTGTATCTTGAAGCCGAAGAAGATCCGTTTGTGCAGGCCAGGATTCAGGAAATAATAGTTCTATTTGAGCCCCTGATTCTAAGTGAAATTCACGGTGAGTTGCAGGGCCGAACCCATGGACTGTCAATATACTTCCCTCTGACTGAAGAGGAATCATACCTTGAGCTCTACGGGTCAATAAATCTGGATTTTGCCGACAACACCAACTGGAACGAATTCCTGGAAGCTTATTATGAATGGCAACTCACTGGAATTGAGGGTGATGCGGCTTCTAATCAGTTGAGTATTCATCCCGGATGCAATCCCTGCTCAGGAACAACAGAACTTTTCTACAGCTGCTCCGTATCGGGCAGAATCTCAATCGATATTCGAGATATCACCGGGCGAACAGTCCGCTCATATACAGAGTCAGCATACGCCGGTGAACCAGGCAGCTTTGTCTGGGAAGGCCTTAGTGACTCCGGGGCTTCTGTGCCAGGCGGAGTGTACATTGTCTCAATAAGCGATCTGTCGGGAAACACAGCCAGTGTAAAAGTGGTAATGGTAGAATAATACCTGAAACCCGCAATCAGGTTGTTTTCTATTTTTCTCCGTAGCAACTGGCAGGTATAACAACCCTGCCGGTTGCTTTTCAACAGCCCGCATGGCTTCTCGAACGGTTCTCGTTTGTGCTGGCAGAATCCCTCAAAACTGTGTTATGATGGAACTTTCCGGAGAGTTTACTCTAAATCTGTTCAGTGGAATCTTTTTGCGTTTTGAAAGGGGAATACCTTTGAATAAGCTTCTTGTGATAATTCTGATTGTAGCGGCCGGAACAGTTCACGCTGGCAGTCCGGAACAGGCTTTCAACAATCTGGTTGACGCCATGTATGCCGGGGACGCAGAAGAATTCAGCGATTGTCTTTCAACTGAATCAGTTGCCATGATCGATATGATGCTGATGATGGTAAGGCTGAAGCCTGAAGAGGCTGCGGTTGAGATATCCGGCAAGCTGGGTATGGATATTACTGCTGAAGACATCGCGAGCTGGACGTCCATCGATTTGATCAGCACGGTTCTGTCCTCTCCGAGATTCCTCTCTGAACTGCCTCCAAGAGAAGACATCGTTGTATCCGGTTGTGAGATCACCGGAGACAGCAGTGTTGTCTCTTTCAACCTGGCTGACCTGCCTCAGCCTTTCGAGATACTTATGGTCAGGAACGGAGAAGACTGGAAGCTGGATCAGAGTGTGATACAGGCTGAACTGTAATCACTGGCAAGGGGCGAATATGAAGATAACTATTACACTGCTTCTTATAACGGTTTTCCCCGCGCTCGCAAGCCCGGCCTTCTATATGAGCGTTGAAGAGGTTCTTGGGTTATCAGAATGCATCTTCCTGGTAGAAATCGGAATGATACTTGACATCCCAATGAGCTACATGAATCAAACTCAATACACATTCCATGTACTTGAGGTGATTATGGGAGCTGACTCTCTGGATGATACATATTTAACATCATATGTCGCGAACCTGGGGTGGTTCTACACCAGCCAAAACGGTGAAGAGATGCTCCAACCACCTCTGTTGAGGGGTTCAGGTTACGAAACGACGGTGGAAGAGGGAGATACTGTAATAGTGTTCAGCAGTTCACAGGTTGATGATTCACATCAGCTGAACCTTTTTCGCATCGAGCCTGCCGACAGTCTGGAAAGCCTTCAAGAACTGCTTTCCCTGGAAAAGTAGAAACCTCCACGAGCACATTGAACAGACGATGTTCTGAAAGCATGCGCGATGAAAATTTATTCTGAAACCACTCTGGTCAACTCTGTAAGAGAGATTTTTCCCTCCAGCGCATATTTTAAACCATGGTCAAGAAGAGTTTGCATCCCGGCCTTCTTCGCTTCCCTGCTCAACTGGTGAGATGGCAGGCCCCGGGAGATGAAGTTTCTCAGATTGTCAGTAACAATAAACATTTCGAAAAGCGCAACCCTGCCAATGAACCCGTGTCCCAGACATTCAGTGCAACCTTCCGCCTCGTAAAACGGAGCTTCCGGGATATTGTTCACTCCCAGCAGTTTTAACTGTCTTACAAGGGAATCAGTCAGTTCCACAATCTTTCTGCATGAGGGGCAAAGCTGGCGACACAACCTCTGTGAAAGCACCGCGTGAACAGTTGAAGAGAGCTGAACCGGGTCTACTCCCATCTGGGAAAGCCGGTTAAATACACCTGAAGTGCTGTTCGCGTGGACAGTCGTCAGCAGCAGATGGCCTGTCATAGCGGCTCTTATGGCAATTGACGCAGTTTCCTCGTCTCTTATCTCTCCAAGCATGATAACATCAGGATCCTGCCGGAGAACAGATCTCAGTGCTGCCGGGAAGGTGAGTCCGGTTGCCTGTCCGACCTGAGTCTGCTGAAACCCCTTCAGGTTTGTCTCTATGGGATCCTCCAGGGTAACAATGTTCACACTGTCTTTTCTCTGAGCCTGAATACTCAAAAGGCTTGAGAACATTGTGGTGCTTTTGCCGCTTCCGGTGGGACCTGTTATCACAATCATTCCCTGGCTGCGGTTAAGAAGAGCCTTGTAGTCAAGAAGAATGTTTTCAGGCATTCCAATGTTTTCCAGATCCATTATCCTCGCGTTGACATTAGCCAGTCTCAGAGCAATCCGCTCACCGTTGCTGGTGGGAAACACAGAGACTCTGGCGGTGTATGTTTTGTCTTCAAAATTCAACTTACCATCCTGCGGTACGCCATGTTTGAAGATGGAAAGGCTTGACAGTATCTTGATCCTTCTCACCAGATGCGGATAAAGCAGTTGTGAAATTTCCCCGATGGGATACAGGTTTCCGTGAATTCTGTATACCACTTCAGCCCTGTCCGGATCGGGACTGATGTGAATATCGCTTGCATTCAGCGAAAAGCCCATGCTTATTATGGAATTCACTATTTCTACCACAGTGCCTTCAGATGACTCAATGATACTTCTCAGCTTCGATTGATACATGGGGATTGCCGCAATACCCCTGGTTGTGTTTATGCAGAGGTCTCCTCTCTTTATCACAGCAGTGTTCTCGGGGACTTCTTCAAACCGAAGCCACAAAGTTGTTATCAGTCTTACAAGAACCGCGCTGAATAAAAAAACAAGTATGCCTCTGAAGAGCAGAGAAAAGACAGCAGACCCAATTCGCAGATTGCTTTCAAGTTCAGCAAGCGCTTCTTTCGACGAAGGTGTGTATGAAATGGCAAGCATTACAAGAATCGAAATGACAAGACAGGCAATCCTGGTCACAGCAGTGTTTCTTCTTGTTAACTTCGGTATTGCAAAAGCCATTTCAACCTCCATTTTACCGGATCATCTGATAATAACACTGCAATCATTAAGGCGGCAACCTGCTAAATGATCTGTGGATGATAACTGAGATCAAGAGTATTCCGGGGATACGGTTCAATCAAGCCGCGAAGTGTCATCTTACTGCATTGATCAGAGCCCGGTTACCAGATTTACCAGCTCCATTTCTTTTTCCTCTTTTGCTTCCGCCCGGACGGTGGAAAACAGAGAGTCATAAACTATTTCCCAGTCATAATGCAGTAGTACACGGGTTCTTGAATCCCTGCGCATTTTCATATAGGAATTCTCATCATTGTATTTAAAATTCAGGACTTTCAGTAACTTTTCTGTCCAGTCATCCACATCTCCAACTCTTGCTGTAAAACCGGTTCGTCCGTCTTCAATTATTTCCTTCGGGCCGCCAACCGACGAAACAACAGCCGGAAGACCACAGGCCTGGGCTTCAAGAACAGACATACCGAATGTGTCGGAATCACTGGGAAATACAAATACATCCGCACCGGAATAAAAATCCGGTAAATCGCTGTTTGGTAAACGACCTGTAAAGTGCACACCGGACAGATCAGAGCAGCGTTGCTTCAATTCCTGTAGATAGGGCCCATCTCCAGCAAGAAAGAAAGAAGCGCTGGGATACTCCGGGAGAATGTTCCTGTAGGCCTGCAACGCTATATCAAGATCCTTTTCTCTGGAAATTCTTCCTGTATAGAGAAGAACCGGTTCCTTTTCGATTAACTCAAATACTCGGGGCTCTCCGGCCGGAAAGAATTCTGAAGTATCAATACCTCTTCTGAACTTAATCATTTTCTTCAGATCGTATCCCCGCTCAACAAGAATTCTGATGTACTCGTCTGTTGGAACCCGAACTTCATTAAAGCAGCTGTAGAACCACTTTATGTAGCCCTCAATGATGTCGTTCACCGATTCATCCAACACTATTTTTGTAGCCTGCCTTGCGTAATCCGTGTGAAAGAACCCTGTCGCTCTAATACCCATAAGTTTTGCGATCAGCAGACCGCAAAGACCTACCGGACCAGGTGTAGAAATGTAGATTTCATCAGGCTCGTATTCAGCGATAATATCCAGTGTTTTAAGCACTGATGGAACCTTCATCAGATATTTCTCATAACCCGGCAAATTGAAAGAGTCAATGAAAGGAAGACACACAACGTTGTCTACGGGAAGCTGCCCTTTTTCCTCATCGGTCAGTGCTGTTACTATCCTGACTCCCGGGCTGGCTGAACAGGCAATTCCGGCAACCTTCCTGAGAGTTACTGAAACTCCGTTGAGATCTGTAAAGGTGTCTGTAAACCACATAACTTTACGATTCCGGCTGAGTTCTTCACCCTCGCCAAACCTGCAATCAAGATCATTCAAAAGTGATTTGTTCTTAAACATATCTCGTACTGCACTGAAGAACGGAAGAGAAAGGAATACACCTGGAATTGAAGCTGAAGAATTAGTTATTAATCCCACCAGATCACCATCGGCAATATCTTTTTTGATGGATACAACAAGAGAACGAATAAACTCATCCGACAGATCTGCTATTCTCTCGTAAACAATCCCGAGCCTTTCCTCCAGAGGGCAATTGCTGTGAGCACGGATATCTTTAATCAGATTGTTAATAATCCCGTAAATAGTGGAGCGATCTCTTCCAGGAGCAGAGAATTTTTTAAGAAAGAGCTTCTCTTTCAGCTTGAATTCCTTCTGCTCGAAGATGAATTCAGTCAGGGCGCCGGCAAGGTTTCTGGTGGCACTTCGTCGTTTCTGACGCGAAAACTCAAAAGCTATCTTGTACACAGCAAACACCAGAGACTGGTAGTCATTGCTTCTGCCTGAGGCAATTGTACTTTTTCTACCCAGTGCCTGAATGAATTCTTCAGGGGTTGAAGCAGCGGTTTCTGTAAAGGTCTGCCCTATGAAAAGTCCCGCGTGATCATCGGACCCGCCGGTAATTGCCTTCAGCCACGGGGTATTGCTGTATGGTTTAATAGGATGTTTTCTTTTGAGGTCCTCTATGCTCTGCTCATCAAGATTTGCAAGAACATCAATCCATGTCCAGTTGTTAACTTTGTTACGCCCGCCGTTAAGCCCTTCAAACAGGTCAAACATAAGAATAAGCTTCTCCAGATGTTCCATCTTGAGAAGACCGTTCACCGGATAAGTCGCATGGGCGACCGAATGAACCAGCTTCTTCTTATTCAGGTAGTGCCACAGCTGATAGATATTGGAACGAATCAGCTGAATCTCCAGAAATTCATTCTTGTCAAGACCATAAACAAGTATGTGTATTTTACAGTTGTCCTCCGGAAAATATGTTGTGAATTCCACTCCTGTGAAAGTATTATCCGGGTACTTTTCTCTGAGAATCAGAGAACCTTCTATCCTGTTGTGATCGGTAATTGTAACGAAATCCATTCCTCTTTCCCTGGCCATTCGATATATGGTTTCAGGATCAGTATAGGATTCCTTCGCTCCCAGTCTTTGAAGAAACCACTCTGATGGATGCTCCGAATACTCTGAATGAACATGCAGGTCCGCTTTTGCCAGTTTATCTCCGTTATTGCTTTGAAGCAGCATTTTCCAGTCCTTTCTGCTATGCTTTCAAACTAAATTTCCATCAAAGACTCTTTCCTCTCCCAAATAAATAAATGCCAAGTGTTAACTCTTGATTAAGGATGAGTTAAGACGGGATGGTTTCTCATGACTACAAATGCAGAATAACCATTGATGAGGAAGCGTCTCTCTTAAAGGCTGCACGCATCATGCGCAGGCAGTTTAAAACGAAATATTCGGAATTGGCTATTGAATCTGATCCAGCAAACAAATCTGACTGGAGCCCTTCCAGCAAAAGATGATGATTACTGGAGCACACTCGTAAACAAGAGGCAATGCCTGCTCCTCTCAGGGAACAATAGTTCCCATCACGTAACACAATTAGCGGATAGTGCTGGAAAAGATACTTTCGCACAGGGAAGCTGCCGGGCATTTATTCCCGGCAGCTAATTTGAATTATTGCCAGTTGCTGGTGAAAAGGGTCAGGCCGAGATCATTAGGCTGATACTCATACGAGAAGCTGACCATTGTTCCATTGGCAGTGGCAGGATCTGGAACAACCGTTAGTCCGTACATCTTTACGTAAGCATTGCTGCCCCCTACGAATGGAAGCTTGATAAAGACAACGTGGTCAGAGGTATACAGCTCATACGAAGAGCCAAGCCAGGTTCCGTCAGGGTCGCAGCTTCCATAAACTCCAGAAGCAGGCTCCTGGAAATAACTCTGATTACCGTTTCCAAAGGGTCCGTAATTCCCGCTGTAAAGAGAGACCTCATTGTCACCTTTTGAGTCATCATAAGTATAAATGTCCTGTTGAAATGAGGTGCTGGGCGCCATTCCTGTCACTCCCGCTGTTGGACCGAAGATGAAACCGCTGTGCCGATCTGCGGAACAGTAGTTGTCATAAATTGTGTAGGAGACAGAAATGATATTGGGCATGGTATTTACAGGGGCTGAGAAGCTCTCGGAAAAAATATCATCAACAAATCCGCGTACAGAATAATATCCGGCGCAAACAGCGGTGATTTCCGCAGTTGTGTCGGTGGTAGCTGTTATAAGTGCCCAGGTGCCGGACTCCTCTTCCCTGTAGTAAACCTGATATCCATCCACCTGGCATGCCAGTGGATTCCAGGCCAGAATGACTGTTCTACCGGTTGACGCTGCGTCTAACATAAGCCCCTGAACCTGCGGAAGGTCATCAATAACAGTGACATTTTCTTCGTTGCTCCAGCTTGAGAATCCCAGGCTGTTTGTGGTAAGCAGGGCATAGTAGTACTCGGAGCCTGAGCTTACATCCAAATCTTTGAAGAGGGTATCTGAACTGCTTGTCGCCGTGTAGATATTATCCGCGAATGTTGTGTCATTCTGAATACCCGGGTCAGGTGAACGGTAAAGCCTGTAAGAGTAGAAATCAGAATCAGGGCATTCAGTCCATTGAAGAATAACACTGCCCGCAGAGACTTCAGCGGATAGAACTGATGGAGTGGGCGCAGAACCCGGAGTTTTTATTGAATCTTCGTTGCTCCATACGCCATCATCATCTTCGTCCTGTGTTCTGAGCGCGTAGTAATACTCTATACCCCATTGAACATCAGCATCTATATACTCGTTAGAATTGGCATCTGAAAAAACACCAAGCACCAGAGCACCTGATTGATCGGCGGGTATTCCCGAGGTTTCCGACCTGTATAAAACGTAATTGCTAAAAGCACTTTCCGGACATATCGTCCAGGAAACAGTAACCTCACAGTTTTCCTTTGTCCCCGTGAAACCCAGTATTCCGGCGGGAGATACTGCTTTCAGCGAATCTCCTGTGAAGGTCAGAGTCAGAACAGATGGAGTAAGGTCAGATTCAGAGGGTCCGGTACTGTCACCGCACCCCGATAACAGAACTATTAACACAGTAGTAACAAGAGCAATCCAGTTCTTCATTTGAAATCCTTCCTCTCTATGCAATTGTATTGATTCTTAGTAATCATTCTATTGCAAAGTTCCACATTGCCGAAAATAGAAATCCGTTTGTCAAAGCTGAAGGGATATTGAACCGATCAGCTGATTCGTCCGACATCAGAAAGTGTTCTCCTGCGTTTCTCTGTACCGGGTAACTGAATCAGCGGGGATGGGTTGCATCCATACTGAAAAACCGGGAAAGTACCATCCGGTGAGTCCGTAAAAAGCTCTGATTGCGGGATCTTCAATGGATTCACCTTCACAGGCGGGTTCAAGATGCTCAAGAAGATCAAGGAATCTGCTCTGCTTCACAGGATACGCCGAGTATCTGTTCAGGATCTGTTCATTCCAGTATCTCTTTCCTGAAAAGAGGGGAAGAAACTCAAGGTATCCTGCGTCTTCAGCAAGAGCAATATCTCTTTCCACCTGCGCTCTTACTGTTTCAACGACCTCAAGGGCAGCCTCGTGCTCTGCCGGCAGATCCAGACCGTGATCAAACCCTGCTGTGCAGAAATAGTCGGGATTTAAAGCATTTGGCGGAGTATGATTGTTCAGAGCATATGGCAGAGCTTCGAGGATCCTGGTCAAAAGAACGGTATCGAAATGAGGACGCCAGGTGGTTGCGCCCCTGAGATATTCAGCAGTACTGACAAGAAGTTCATCCTCGGTCC
Organism: Candidatus Sabulitectum sp.; assembly: GCA_021107435.1. GTDB lineage: Bacteria > Fermentibacterota > Fermentibacteria > Fermentibacterales > JCC-6 > Sabulitectum. Next base: position 10,652 of record JAIOSV010000001.1, read on the forward strand.
AGACCAGTGCGCTGAACATGGATGGAGCAGACAAATTATCATCG
>JAIOSV010000051.1 GCA_021107435.1 Candidatus Sabulitectum sp.
GAACTAGCCTGCATTCCATTCCATTCAGCTACATAGCCAGCATCGAGTATGGAAGACAATAAATATCCGCTTGTATTGTGGTCATGATCAACATCCCACCATAGAATATCATTACGTGTTAGGGACCCCGCGGCGACATCCATGTCAGCATCTCCGTCAAAATCGCCGTAGGCTACGGCGGATACTCTAGTGAATGAATCATCTACGATGTGTTTCGACCAGTTCAGCCCTGCGCCGTCAGTGTTTTCCCACCAACTGAACTCATCCATGTAGAAACCTGCTGTGAGAAGATCTGGATCACCATCATCATCCATGTCACATGCCTGCATGCTGATCACAGAAGTGAATTGCTGAGAGATCGTGTGCTCAATCCAAACAGTACCTGAACCGTCTGCGTTCTCCAACCATATCAATCCGTCAGAACCATATGACCCCCCTACTATATCGGTGTCTCCATCAAGGTCTACATCTGTGGATAAAACACACAAAGCAAGGTCAAAGTTTTCTCTGATAATATGCTCAGTCCAATAGATCCCCATACTTGTATCCGAATTTTCCCACCATGAAATTTTCTCCTCATACCACCCGGCGGCAGCAACATCCATATCGCCGTCACCATCAATATCGCTGATTGTGGCGTTAGATGCTCCATCATAACCATTGGCGACAACATGCTTCAGTAGATTCGTTCCAGAGCCATCTGTGTTTTCCCACCAGCTGATATCGTCAGCGTGGAAAGCAGCGCTGACCAGGTCTGGGTCTCCATCTCCATCAATGTCATCAGCTACAACGGAATTTACTCCTAAAGAGCCTAAAACAATATTGTGCTCAGTCCATATAGGTTCCATGCTTCCATCATTCTCCCACCAGTGCATCCAAAAACCTTCTTGGCTTGCTCCAACCACATCGATATCGCCGTCTCCATCAAAGTCTACGGGACATACAGAGTTAGCGCCACTTGAGCCGTAGATCCCTCCTATTCCATGTTTTATCCAGTATTCACCAGCACCGTCCATGTTCTCCCACCAAGCAACATCCTCGACATAGGTCATCCCGCCTCCTGCAAGAATATCAATGTCACCGTCAAAGTCCATATCAAGTCCGCGCATGGACCTCGGAGTACCAAAACCAATATCGACTGCATGTTCAACAAGTGTAAGAAGATCCAGTTGCAGGCATCCACCTACTGTGTTTAAGGAAGGACTTGCATATAGAAAGGATTCTTCCCAGCTAGTAACTGGCCCAAAAACTCCACCACCATTTGACCAGTCATCTTGAATTGCTGTTTCTGATAAAGCTACCAGAGCAAGCATTAGGAGCAAAGCAACTGCCCTCATCTCAACCTCCCAACAAGAATACTACTTAAACAGCTATGAATATAGCTCTTTGCCTCAAAGAGGTAACACAAGCTGTGAATTGAGTAACGCGCAGCTTCCAAAGTTAGGTGTATTTTTTGTGGGGGTATTTTGCTTATCCTCTCATGTGAGTTTAAATTTTTATTGAAGAAGTTCAATTTGGCACCCCAAGCAGAATTCGAACTTCTAAAGAAAAAGGCTATTACTCAATACTGTACATGTAATTACAGAGCAATGTTGAGCAAATCAGGTCCTACTACGGAATATTCTGGAACCCGGTGACTTCTCAAAACCGGTCATGGAAAGCTCGCTTCATCTGATTACTACGACGCTTGATGATTCGGACCAATTGGATGTACATACTCTCACTTGATAGATTCCAGAGGGCACTTCATTGCCCCTGCTGTCAGTCAATATCCATAGAAATGAGTGAGCCCCACCGCTCATTTCCTCGTTGGCGATGTTTTTTACAAGCCTGCCCGAAAGGTCATACACATCTACACGAACTCTGTTTTCGCGAGCCAGTATTATCGGAATTGTAATACTTCTGTTGGATGGATTCGGCTGACACGTTTTCAGTTGGTTTTCATTCGGATACACTCCGACCTCATCCAGCCCGTTAGAAGTCACCTCTATGCTCCCCTGATAGCAGAGATGGTTCCTTGCCCAGGCTACAACAGATATGGTTCCGGTAGAGCAAGGACTGAGATAGAAGGTACACTGCCCGGCAGAATTAGTAGTCTCAACCAGGTAGATGTCGCCAGTTTGCCAGGGACCCTTTTGAAGACACACTCTTGCACCCTGCAGAGGCATACTGCCAGAATGGACGGAAACAGTAATCTCAGTGGTGGAAGAAATACTGTCCACGTGTTCAACACTGAGCTCAGCCGGAGCACTGAACCACATTGGTAACTCAGGGTCACCAAAGAGATTATACTCTTTGATGCACCAGTCATCGTAACCGTCAAAGGGAGGATACAGTTCTTCCTTGGTCATCATATGCACAATACCAAGATTATAGTGATCGTCAATCCACATCACATCGTAAAAGCCCTCAGACAGAAGAAAACTGGTACTGAGTCCGTACCTTGCATTGAACGCGCCAAAACCGCCACCCCCCGGTGAACCGTTCCATGCATCTCCAAGGCACTCATGCTGGTCCATCCATCCGATGTTGCAGGACGGGGAGTTCCATATCGCAGGAAGTCCCCCGGAGGTAATGTTTGTGAGATTTCTGACATGCTCGGTGGTGTAATACCCGTCCGGTACAAGAATCAATTCGGGAGCTCCATGACAGCAACAGTAGACATGATGCGGACCCGCGTTCAGCATGCTGTCTGTGATTGCTATGCTGTTGTTTCCGTACTGCTCATAGCACTTCTCCTCGTCCCATCCATATGGAACCAATTCAGAGATGTTTTCAGCGCTTTCCGCCCCCCAGTTGCCACCTCCCAGACTCGCAGTAGTGTACCCTATTCTCTCCTCGATCTCGGAGCTGTAGGAATAGTCCCGCGATAAGATGCCTTCATACACAAACACCTTCTCGTTGAACGCCGAGCATTCTCCCAGGCTATTGACACTTGCCCTGCCGGTCCAGAGATCGGGGTGATAGTCAACATCATCACAGCCGTATTCACCCCAGACATGATTGCCATTGCTGTCCCAGAGATCATCTCCCGGTACCAGATCATTTATATCAGACCAGTATAGATCAATCGGCGGATACTCCAGCCAGGGACCGGCAGAGAGTTCTACATCCCTGCCACGTATTCTATTATCATCTCCGTATATCAGGACGTATTCAGTTCCGTCCTCCCTGCAGTCAGTGAGAAAGGCCCGAATATTCTGTTGAAGATCGAAGAATGTGTAGTGATCCTGGATCCAGCTCGTTGTGTAGACGCTTGCAGGAATACCTTTCGAGGTTTTCCAGTCTGCCAGTTCCTGAGCGTATTCCTCATAGGCCGGGAGAGTAATTATCACATACTCGCCATAGGTAAGATCCTTATGGTCAACAATTATCGCTCCGGAGGCGCAAACTTCCAGGGGATTGATGACTGCCTTTCTTACAGTCTCCTGAGCTCGAAGCTCGCTTTGAAGGGTTCTTCTGGAAACCATGCATGCCTGAGAATTACTCTCGTATGTGACCTGAATGGTCAGGTCGGAAAGAAGCTCAAGGGCTCCACTTGCGGGATTCCATCTGGCCGGGAATACTCTGATATAAGCCACCGGGATACCCATTATAACGCTTGAGCCGGTGAATTCTACGGGAAGCTCTGGAAAGAAGGAACCTGACTCGTAAATAGTCGGATCAGGCTCTACAGGCATCAAGAAAGAATCCAACATTGAAATCGGGATATCCGGGGGAATCGGCATTACTTTACAGTAGCTCCGTACGGATTCATACCGACAGTTCACCACTTCCATATTCGTTGCTAAACATCCTGTTGGCAATGCTATTATATCCGTATATGCAGGAAGGTCGGGAACCCCCTGTGTATTGATCCGACCCATGACTCTTCCCGTTACCCTTGAGTACAAACCTGCATCGGATATACAGATCGAAGAGGGTTCTACAGGTATGCTCAGGATGATCTCCCCAGCGCTGAGTGTGACAGTAGGAAGAACCAGGAGCATGAAACCATATCTCAGCCAAAGGCTTGTTGTAATCATGGGAAATGAGGCGATTTTAGATGAGGACATAGGACTCATCTCCTCTCGGAAATCTTTTAGTCAATCAATACAAAGAACAATAAACAGCTTGTCACGTATAAAAGATAGTCAGAAACTCCGAAGACCATTCTATCCTTCCAGGGCAATTGCCAAACACTCAGCGGAGCAACTGGACAAACCCTTCCCACTGTTTTTATATTAAAAATTGAATGTGGTGTTGTCAAGTCACTATTGCACAAGGCAGTAGAGTAGCGAAGTCATAGAAATTCCTAACATGTGAACGGATGGTGCGCATGTTCATTTTGCTGATCACACTTGTTCTCTTTTCCCCAAGCTACGCAGATTTTGCTACTCAGTCCGATTGGTCCGGAGGTAGCATCCCCGGACCGGTCATCAATTGGGAAAATCAGTTCTATAGCCAATCCGGTATGGAGTACCTGAGCTACCCCGGTTCTCTGATACTGGGCTACGATCCGGTTGAGCACATTATTAGTGAAAGTGTTTCTGCTCCTACATCGGTATTCGCCGCAGATATTGATTCCGACGGAGATATTGACATACTCTGCGCCTCTTCCGGTGACGACAAGGTTGAATGGTGGGAAAACGCGAACGGTTCAGGCACGAGTTGGCAACGCCGTACGATAGCAGAAGGATTTGACAACGCCCGATCCGCCTGTACCGCAGACATAAACGGAGATGGATATCCGGATGTTCTGGGGGCGGCATACAATCAGGGAATAACATGGTGGGAGAACGTTGATAGTTCCGGCACAATTTGGACTGAACACATAGTAAGCACCAGTTTCAATGGCGCATACTCAGCCGTTGCAGAAGATATAGACGGAGACGGTGACATCGACATACTTGGAGGCGCGGACTGCGATTCCGAAGTATCATGGTGGGAGAATACGGATGGTTTTGGAACCGCCTGGACCAAGCATATCATCACCGACAGCCTGGCCGGTGTCATGGCTGTCTACGCAGATGATGTAGATGGTGACGGTGATATCGATGCGCTGAGTGCTGCACACGCAGACGATGAGCTTTCCTGGTGGGAAAACACCAATGGTTCAGGAACGAGTTGGGAGAGACATTTCATTTCAGATCTTAACGCAGGCTGTTCTGTCAATTCAGTGGATTTGGATGGTGACGGTGATACAGATGTGCTGGCGACATCCTTCTTCTTCGGTGAAATCTCATGGTGGGAGAACGTGAATGGTTCCGGCACCAGTTGGAATGAACGAATAATCGACACCGATTTCGAGTTCGCCCGCTCAATCTATGGAAAAGACATTGATGGCGATGGTGATATAGATGTCCTGGGAGCATCGTACATCGACAACAGCATAACCTGGTGGGAGAACATAGGAGGTTCAGGCTTTAGTTGGATAGAGCATCCGGTGTCCATAGACTTTGCAGGTGCCCATTCAGTATATGCCGCGGACGTGGATGGAGACGGCAATACAGATGTAATTGGAGCTGCCTCCGCCTCTGGCGAGATCGCCTGGTGGGACCCCACAGTTTTTTCGAATGGAGGATTCCTTGAGTCCAGCATTCTGGATGTTCTGTGTATTCCCGACTGGCAGACCATATCCTGGAACTGCGATGAGCCATCCGGTACCAGTGTAGCATTCCAGGTCAGAGCCTCGGATGATTTCAGCAGCATGGGGATATGGTCGGATACTCTTGGTTCTCCTGCAAATCTGGAAGGTATCATAGAGGATGGGAATCGTTTCTTCCAGTATAGAGCCATCCTGAGCCGCTCAGATTTGCTTGCGACGCCGACACTCAATGACATCACAGTCGCCTGGAATCCCACGGGAATGGAAAGCGAGGATACGCCAACGGGTTTCGCCCTGTACGGTACCAGCCGGAATCCCTCCAGCAGCAATCCCTTAGTATCCTTCTCGCTGCCTGTCGACTGCAGAGCAGACCTGATGGTCTTCAATTTCGCCGGACGATTGGTTAGAACCGAATCTGACGAATTCAAGGCAGGAATTCATTATATTCCATTCCATGATCTTGGTAACGGAATCTACCTGATTCTGCTACATACATGCGAATACAGAGCAATCAGGCGATTTACTGTAATCGAGTAGGAGAATTTGAGTTGTACTTCCATATACCAATTGCCGGAGGTTATCTATGCTGCCTATAGTTCTTATGCTTCACTCATTAATTTTTAATACCCCCTGCCTGCAGGAAAATAATGAACGAGGAACCTCAAGGCTGTTTCTGGAACGACAAAACGGTTCACTTGGATACTATGCTCCATTGGGAGAATTTGAGTTGTACTTCCATATACCGATTGCCTATGAAAGCCAGGCACCTGTCCAGCTCATAATTGAAGCTCCAAATCTGATCGATTACCGATTCCTGAATTTGGAATCAGGGAATACTTTGTGTGTTGCTCGAGTGTTTTCACTTGATGCTATCTATGAAATCAACTGGGAATCGCATGTCGTGGTTGAGCGGAACACATGGTATGATTTGCCGTCTTATGTACCAATGCCGCTGCCTGAAAGTCTGCCGGATTCAGTAATCCCCTGGCTTATTCCAACTGACTGTGTACAATTGGAGTCTCCATATGTAATCGAAGCACTCCAAGAAGTCGCGCCCGGCACGGATAATGTTATAGAGCTGGCAGACAGTATTGCTGCTTACTGCGATAACATTCCATGGCAATTTCCCCATATACCTAAAGCTCATGATGCGCATTATGCTCTCTGCTGGGGCGGAAGTTGTACCGGACACTCCCATGTCGCAGCAGCCCTCTTCAGAGGAAACGGAATACCCTGTCGAATTCTTCTTAACCTCATGCCAACGAATCCCGTTACCTTGTGCGATCATCATTGGATTGTGGATTATTTTTTACCTGATTACGGGTGGGTTACACTGGAAAGCTCTACGGGTGTACATCCGGTTAGACCTCAAAACCGAATTGTTACATTTATTAACCAGCCTTATCACGAGTTCACGAAATGGTACCCAAACTCAATTGATGCGTTATGGCACACATCAAGCAAATCTATTCCAGGTCTAGGCTGGGGACTTGCTCATTCGGCTGAGCATGAAGGAGCTTTTTGCTCTTCATCCGATAGCGTCAGTGTTGCTGCTGATGTTGCCAGAACTCTATGGAACTTGCATACAGAGTGCACCGGTCTAATTCTTACCCAGGAACAGGCGGATCAAAGAACACTTGCTTTACAGTACATGCAAACAGCCTATAATTATCTGCATAATTATGATATAGCCGGTTACCTGTATAACGCTCAGACTTCAATAGACCTCTATGAATCCATTAAGCCTTCGAATATGACAACCATCTTCAACGAGGATTTTGAATCGGGAATCAATGGGTGGACCCATGGTGGAACTCAAGACAAATGGGAGCTGGGAACACCACTGGCCGGGCCTGATCAGGCTCACTCAGTAAGTAACTGCTGGGGTACTGATCTGTCAGGCTGCTACAACAGTAATGCTGACAACTGGTTACTGTCTCCTGTTGTTGATTTGGATAATAAATCCTGCGCGGAACTCAGCTTCTGGTTATGGAACGATACCGAAGATCTGGGGGGAATAAAACGGGACTATCTATTTCTGGAGATAACTACCGACGGAGGATCCTCCTTTACCCACCTCACCGGAAAAATCGGCGGAATAAATGAAGACCCTCTTATACCTGCCGAGGGAGGATGGAGTAAAATTGTACTTGATCTTCGACGACACATTGGCAATCAGGTGCAATTCCGATTTTCCTTCCATTCAAACGCGCAAAACACCTTCTGCGGATCCTATATTGATGATGTTCATATTCAGGGGCGATATCAGGACTTGACCGGAGTAGAACGTTCTGGAAACGGCGCCCCTTTATTGCTTGCAGTTAAGGAAAATCCTTGTCATAGTACAGCAGAATTCAGCGTTTCCCTGCCATCCGCAGGTTCTGCATCTTTAACCGTTTACGATGCAGCTGGACGAATTGTTTCTGTTGAATCAAACAGCTGGCTGCAATCGGGAATGAACACACTTTACTGGAACTGCATTTTTAACACAGGTGAAACAGCCCCCGCAGGTGTGTATTTAATTCGCCTTGAGTTTGAATCAGAATTCTGCACCGAGAAAATAGTTGTTTTGCGTTAGCATCATCAGAAACATGTCCGATAACGGGTATTAAGCAGCAGCTGGGACATATGTCGGTCTTCCGCCGCTGCCCGGATCATTCAAGTCCGGTTTTCAACATTGCCCATGTACTTCCTGAGAGCTCCAGCTCCTCATAGGTTACAACAAGCTTCGGTCTGAGAGTCTCATTTACATAGTTACTCGACCAGAAGCCCGGCACACATGTTCCCGTCGTATTCTGCGAATGACAGTACACTCCGTAGTTCTCCTCGCTTCCGCTGAACCAGGCAAGGACAAACTCTGTTACATCAAGGGAATACCATGCTTCAGCATCCGGCCAGTACCCGACTGTCGTGATTACAGAACTGTAGTCTGGTTGAGTATTGAAAGTTACATTCAGTTCATCCCAGCTCTCTTCTATCAGATAGTATACTGGCTCACCTGAATGACTTCCGTAGAATGCCTCACAATACAATTTCATATCAGCATCGGTTATTGTGGCTCCTGCCGGTATATCCGAAAGGTCCCACTGAATCAGAGTGCGGTCATAACAGCTTCCGAACTGTCCGTGATAAAGGTAATTCTCGCCACCATTCGGATTTGTTGAATCAGGCTTGCAGCAGCAGATATACGCATCCTGTGAAGGTACGATTTCTATAACTTCAGCTGCCGCGCAGAACAAGAGTGAATAGAAGGCAAGAAGCAAAAGTGAGGTTTTCATTTCAATATTCCTTTCCATGTGTTGCTAGCAATAGTGAGCATTGCTAACAATGCTGCTTAAGAATTATATTGTCAAGTGACAACTCGGATTTTATGTATTATGCTGTGCATCATCTTGTTAGAACTTTTTCTGCTGTAAGCATATACATCATTGCTAACAATACACGGTATTAGTATTGTTTAGTGAATGAGTTTGAACATCTTTTCTGAAAGGGATTGTATGCATAAATATCCACCGAAAAACCTTCCCGAATGCTTTGAAAGTCTATGGACAGCAATCGCGGAAGCAGATGAAGCAGCAGTTTCACGTCAGACCCTTGCGACAGAACTGAGAATTTCGACTCATACCATACAGAGAATACTTGTCGATGGAGATGTACCTGATTTTTCGAATTCTGTCAGCAGACATATCTTGAACTCCTGGACAAGAACGATAACCAGGCTTGCCGTGCATTTCGGACACAATCCGCTTGAATGGGTGAAGATGGTGGGAATTCAACCTGAAGAGAGGATAATTGAAATCATCGAACAAACTATTTCCACAATAACTAAAACTGTTTCCATTCCTCATGATGTCCTCATTCGAAACATCAGCGGAACAAATGCTTCCGATCCCTTTTCACCATCTCTTCCCTGCTCTGACGATTCTTTCTTCGAAAGGCTGGGCAGGAAAATGTTCGATGTAATTATCCCTGAATTGATGGAAAAGAATCTTATTCCAGACGAATGCTTTGCGAACTCCGAAGCTGCTTCCGGAAGATTTGCAACTGTTCAAGGCAGAGCGGATGGTAAACAGTTGATGGCGGGGAATTTCTGTCACTCCTGCCTCGCACCTCTGGACGATGAACACAACACTGGAGTATCCGATATTTACTGCTGCTATTGCTCGGACGAAAATGGTATCCTTCTTCCAAGGGAGAAAGTTCTTATTATTATGACCGAATGGTTTATGCACTGGCAGACAAACCTGACAGAATCTGAAGCATGCAGACGGGCAGATCTCTACATGTGTTCCATGCCTGCATGGGCTCAGGTCAGTCGACAATCTGCAGTACACCCTGAGAAAGTATCAGGTTGACAAGAAATCCTAAAGTGGCTTATTTTATTTTTTCATAGTAATAATTTGGAACTGCTCAATTAAGGGAGGCCATTATGTGTTTTAGATTCAGAGCTGCTCTTCCTGCTGCAGCCATAGTAGTTCTTTTTACCGCAACAGCAGGCGCCGAAACTTATTATGTCTCCCCTGCCGGTAATAACGGATACAGCGGCACCAGCCCCGACTCAGCCTTCGCAACTCTTCAGTTTGCAGCCGATTTAGTTACAGAAGGTGACAGTGTCCTTGTACTGGATGGTGAATACGCGGGATTCGATTTGAGAACCGGCGGTTCCCAGACTTCACCTGTTGTCTTCGCTGCAATGTATGACAACGCAGTAATTAATCAGCAGAATCCCGTCACCACTGACGGCATCAACATCGAAAACGCGGAGTGGATCATTATCGACGGTTTCAAACTGACAGGCCTGCCGCGAAACGGTATCAGGGTTGCC